>CASFXO010000305.1 GCA_949298665.1 uncultured Lentisphaeria bacterium | reverse complement strand
ATGGGCAAAAGAGTGGCGCTTGTCGGCATCATTGTGGAAAACATGGCGTCAATCGAACGGCTGAACGCCATTCTTCATGAATACAACGAAATCATTGTCGGGCGCATGGGCATTCCCTACCGCGACCGCCGGATCGGCATCATCAGTGTGGTAGTGGACGCCCTCAATGACGAAATCAGCGCGCTGACCGGCAAACTCGGCAAACTCGACGGCGTCAGCGTCAAAGCCGTGTATTCGAAAATCGGCGCGGCAGTGGAATAACGGAAAACGCGAAAGGAATTTTGATATGTACAATCCGAAATCGAATGTCGCCGCCGAGTTCATCGACGACGCCGAAGTCCGGGAGACGCTGGCCTACGCCGCCGCCAACCGCAACAACCGGAAACTGGTGAACCCGTTGCTGGACAAGGCACGGGATTGCAAGGGGCTGACCCATCGGGAGGCCGCCGTCCTGCTGGAATGCGACCTGCCGGAGGAAAACGAACGGATGTTCGCGCTTGCCCGGGAGCTGAAACAGAAACTCTACGGCAACCGGATCGTGATGTTCGCTCCGCTGTACCTCTCCAATTACTGCGTCAACGGCTGTACCTATTGTCCGTATCACTGCACCAACAAACACATCGCGCGCAAGAAACTCAGTCAGGAGGAGATCGCCCGCGAAGTCATTGCCCTGCAGGATCTGGGGCATAAGCGGCTCGCTCTGGAAACCGGCGAGGATCCCGTTCACAATCCGATCGAATACGTGCTGGAAAGCATCCGGACGATCTACGGCATCCATCACAGGAACGGCGCCATCCGCCGTGTCAACGTCAACATCGCCGCCACCACGGTGGAAAATTACCGCAAACTGCACGAGGCCGGCATCGGTACCTATATCCTCTTTCAGGAAACCTACAACCGTCAGGCCTATGAGGAACTGCATCCCACCGGGCCGAAGCATGATTACGCCTGGCACACCGAGGCGATGGACCGGGCCATGGCCGGCGGCATCGATGACGTCGGGCTGGGGGTTCTTTTCGGCCTGAATCTGTATCGTTATGATTTTGTCGGGCTGCTCATGCACGCCGAGCACCTGGAGGCGGCGCACGGCGTCGGGCCCCATACGATCAGCGTTCCGCGCATCCGGCCCGCCGACGATATCGACCCCGGAAAATTCTCCAACGCGATCGGCGACGATATTTTCGCCCGGATCGTCGCGCTGCTGCGGATTGTGGTGCCGTATACCGGGTTGATCATTTCGACGCGCGAATCGCAGTCGGTCCGGGAACGGGTACTGGAACTTGGGGTTTCCCAGATCAGCGGCGGATCGCGCACCAGCGTCGGCGGCTATGCCGAGGAGGAACCCCCGGAAGAAAATTCCGCCCAGTTCGAAACCAGCGACCGCCGGACCCTCGACGAAGTGGTCAACTGGCTTTTGTCGCTCGGGTACATCCCGAGTTTCTGCACCGCCTGTTACCGCGAAGGCCGCACCGGCGACCGCTTCATGCGTCTGGTCAAATCCGGACAGATCGCCAACTGCTGTCAGCCCAACGCCCTGATGACGCTCAAGGAGTACCTTGAAGACTACGCTTCTCCGGATACCCGCGCCAAAGGCGAAGCGGTCATCGCCGCCGAACTGGAACGCATTCCCAACGAAAAAGTGCGCCGGATCGCCCGCGAACACCTCACCGAGCTGCACGACGGCAAACGCGACTTCCGGTTTTAAAGGATTCTCCGGAAAAAATTCCGTAGTCCGCGAAGCGGAACCCGAGCCCCGGGGCGTAGGGGGAATTTTGGATTCTCTCTCTTACCTTACTCGCAGGGCCGAGTACGGCGGAGCCGCACGGAGGCCCGGAGAGTGTGGCCTCCGGAAAAAATTCCGCAGTCCGCGAAGCGGAACCCGAGCCCCGTGGGCGACGGGTGAATTTTTTCCGGAGAAAGTCTATTTTTCCGCTACCGGTTCCGACAACCGGGGTTTGCGTGCGGCGGCGGTTTCGTCCAGTCGCCCGACCGGAGTGGTAACCGGTGCCTGATGCAGTTCTTCCGGATGGCTTTCCGCCAGTTCCGCCAGTTCCAGCATGGCGTCGACGAAGGCATCCAGCGTTTCCTTCGACTCGGTTTCAGTCGGCTCAATCATCAGCGCCTCCGGTACGATCAGCGGGAAATACATCGTCGGCGGATGAAAGCCCCGATCGATCAGTCCTTTGGCGAGGTCCAGCGCGTGCACGCCTTTTTCCGCCTGGCCCGAAGCGGAAAATACGCATTCGTGCATACAGGGACGATCATATTTTTGACGGTATGCTCCCGCCAGTCGGGCTCGCACGTAATTCGCATTGAGCACGGCATGGGCGCTGACCCGGCGGAAGCCCTCGCGTCCGAGCGTCAGCATATAGGCATAGGCCTTGAGAATCACTCCGAAGTTGCCGTAGAACGGGGCGATGTAGCCGATGCTTTCGGGGAAGGTGTATTCCAAAGAATAGGTGCCGTCGGCGCGCTTGGCCACGCGCGAAACCGGCAGGAACGGCACGAGTTTTTCCGCCACGCCGACCGGACCGGAACCGGGGCCGCCGCCGCCGTGCGGCGTGGCGAAGGTTTTGTGCAGATTCACGTGCATGACGTCGAAGCCGAGGTCGCCGGGGCGGAGTCGGCCGATGATCGCATTGAAATTCGCCCCGTCGCAATAGGCGAGGGCGCCTGCCGCGTGCACCAGGTCGCAGATGGTTTTCACATTGGGGTCGAAGAGCCCGAGCGTATTCGGGCAGGTCAGCATCAAGCCGGCCACTTCGGCGTTGAGTTTCGCACGCAGGTCTTCCAGATCGACGTTGCCGTCGGCGTCCGAGCGCACCACTTCGCACCGGAATCCGGCCACGGCGGCGCTGGCCGGATTGGTGCCGTGCGCGGCGTCCGGAATCAGCATGATTTTGCGTTTCGCGTCTCCCCGCGAACGGTGATAGGCGGCGATCAGCATGGCGCCGGTCAGTTCGCCGTGCGCGCCGGCCAGCGGCTGCATGGTGCATTCGGCAAATCCGAGCAGTTCGGCCAG
>CASFXO010000304.1 GCA_949298665.1 uncultured Lentisphaeria bacterium | reverse complement strand
CCAGCGCCGGTTCGAAACAGGCCGGCGTTTCGCGGGTGATGTCGTTACGGATTTCATCGAGCGTGTAACCCACCGCCAGCAGCGCGGCGATCTTGGCGATGGGAAAGCCGGTCGCCTTGCTCGCCAGCGCGCTGGAACGGGAGACACGCGGATTCATTTCGATCACGTACTGCCGACCGTCGCGGGGGTTGACCGCCCACTGGACGTTCGAACCACCGGTTTCCACACCGATCGCCCGCATGACCGCCAGGCTGGCGTCCCGCATCTGCTGATATTCCCGATCGGAAAGCGTCTGAGCGGGAGCCACGGTGATCGAGTCGCCGGTGTGGACCCCCATCGGGTCGATGTTTTCGATGGAACAGACGATCACCGCGTTGTTTTTCCGGTCGCGGATGACTTCGAGCTCATACTCTTTCCAGCCCAGCAGTGATTCCTCGATCAGCACTTCGCTGTTGCGGCTGGCGGCCAGTCCCCGGGCGACGATTTCGTCGAACTCCTGTTCGTTGTGCGCAATCCCTCCGCCCGTGCCGCCCAGCGTGAAACCGGGCCGGACAATCAGCGGCCAGCGGTTGATCGTCCCCGCCACCGAGCGCGCCTCCGCCAGCGTATGAGCGGACCCCGAAAGCGGCAGTTCCAGACCGATGCTGTGCATGGCGGCCTTGAACAGCTGACGGTCTTCGGCGCGCCGGATCGCTTCGGCGTCGGCGCCGATCATCTCCACCTGATAGCGCCGCAGGATGCCTTTGTCATGCAGTTCCATGGCCAGATTGAGGGCGGTCTGGCCGCCGAGAGTGGGCAGCAGCGCATCCGGTCGTTCACGCCGGATGATCTCGTGAAGGCTGTCCAGCGTCAGCGGTTCGATGTAGGTGCGGTCCGCGAATTCGGGATCGGTCATGACCGTGGCCGGATTGCTGTTGACCAGCACCACTTCGAACCCTTCCTGTTTGAGGACTTTGCAGGCCTGCACGCCGGAATAATCGAATTCACAGCCCTGCCCGATGACGATCGGACCGGACCCGATCAGCAGAATTTTTCTGATGTCAGTGCGTTTCGGCATGATGGGAATGCTCCTTGCTCTTGTATTGCAACGCCGCTTCCACCAACCCCGCGAACAGCGGATGCGGCGAAGCCGGCTGCGATTTGAATTCCGGATGGAACTGACAGCCGATGAAGAAGGGATGGTCCGCCATCTCCAGTATCTCCACCAGCCGTCCGTCGGGAGAAGTCCCGGCTATGCGCAGCGCCCCGCCGGAAAACTCCTCGCGAAAAAGATTGTTGAATTCATAACGGTGCCGATGCCGTTCGGCGATCTCGTCGGCGCCGTACAGCGCCCGGGTCCGGCTGTCCGCCGCCAGCATGCAGGGAAAACTGCCCAGACGCATCGTGCCGCCTTTGGCGGTGACTCCACGCTGTTCCGGCATCAGGTCGATCACCGCATGACGGGTTTCCGAATTCCACTCGGCGCTGTCCGCATCCTCCCAGCCGAGCACGTGCCGGGCATATTCGATCGCCATGCACTGCATCCCGAGGCAGATGCCGAGCAGCGGCACGCGCCGGGTGCGGGCGTATTCAATGGCCTTGATTTTGCCGGGAACGCCGCGCGAGCCGAAACCGCCCGGCACCACGATGCCGTCCAGATCGTCCAGGGAAACCTCGCCTGCTTCCAGCGCTTCGGCTTCGACGGATACGACTTCCACCCGGGCGCGCCGGGCAATCCCCGCATGGGCCAATGCTTCGAAAACGCTCTTGTAGGCGTCCCGGCAGGAAGTGTATTTCCCGACCAGTCCGATCCGGCAGGAACGGCGCGGATGAACCGCGGCCTCGACGATGCGGTTCCAGTCCGCCAGGTCCAGTTCGCGTTCCGGCAGATCCAGCAGCCGCAGCACCTTGACATCCAGCTGCTGTGCCGCCAGCTCCGGCGGCACCTCGTAAATCGAATGCCGGACATCGCGTTCCTCAATCACCCGCTCCCGGGGAACGTTGCAGAAAAGCGCCAGCTTTCTGCCGTGCTCCTCGGTCATCGGCACTTCAGTGCGGCAGACCAGAATGTCCGGAAAAATCCCGATGTTGCGCAGAATCCCCACCGACTGCTGCGACGGCTTGGTCTTCAATTCCCCCGCCGCCCGGATGTACGGCAGCAGCGTCAGGTGCAGAAACACCGCATTGCCCTCCCCCGCCTCATGCTTGAACTGACGCGCGGCCTCCAGAAACGGCAGCGATTCGATGTCGCCCGCCGTGCCGCCGATTTCGGTCATGACGATATCCACGTCCGGTGCCGCGGCGGAACGGATGGCCGCCTTGATTTCGTCGGTGATGTGGGGAATCACCTGGACCGTGCCGCCGAGATAGCCGCCCGCACGCTCCCGGGCGATGACGTTGCTGTAAATCCGCCCGGAGGTGTAGTTGCTTGCCCGGGTGCAGGTGATCCCCGCGAACCGTTCGTAATGCCCGAGATCCAGATCGGTCTCCGCGCCGTCGTCGGTCACGTAGAGTTCTCCATGCTGATACGGCGACATGGTGCCGGGATCGACGTTGAGATAAGGGTCGAGTTTCTGCATGGCGACGCGATACCCGCGCCGTTTGAGCAGCAACGCCAGACTGGCGGCCGTGATGCCCTTGCCGAGGCTGGAAACCACCCCGCCGGTGATGAAAATGAATTTGCTCATAGCCTGTGCGCCTCCCCGGGTTCTTCAGCGTTCCAGCATGTTCCGGAATTCCCGGAAAATCGGCGCGGCGTCGTGCGGTCCCGGCGCCGCTTCCGGATGGTACTGCACCGCGAACATCGGCTCGCGGCGGTGGCGGATTCCCTCCACCGTCCGGTCGTTCAAATTGAGATGGGTAACTTCCAATGCGGCGGGAATCCGGTCGGCGTCCAGTGCGAAATTATGATTCTGACTGGTGATGGCCACTTCTCCGGTCCGCAGGTCCTGCACCGGGTGATTGCAGCCGTGGTGCCCGAATTTCAACCGCCCGCAGCTGCCGCCGGAGGCGATTCCGAGAATCTGATGACCGAGACAGATCCCCATGACCGGAACTTTGCCGATCAGGGTCCGAGCGGCGTCGATCGCTCCCTTGACCGCGCCGGGGTCGGCGGGACCGTTGGAGAGAAACACCCCGTCCGGACGCAGCGCCAGCACTTCCGCGGCGGAGGTTCCGGCCGGCACCACCGTCAAACGCAGATTCTGCGCCGCCAGCTGCCGGAGAATGTTGTATTTGACGCCGAAATCGTAGACCACGACCCGCAGGTCCCCGGAATCGTTCCACTCATACGGCTCGGTCACGCTGACCCGGGTCGCGTAGTCCTGGCCGTCCAGACCGCACCATTCGTTGGCACGGCGCACGGCCTCTTCCGGCGTGATGTCCGCATCGGAACCGTGCAGAAATGCCTTCTGGGTGCCGCCGGAGCGCAACCGGATCACCAGTTTCCGCGTGTCCACGCCGGAAAGCGCCGGAACGCCGCCGGCGATCAACAGCTCGGGCAGCGACCCGGTGGACCGGAAATTCGACGGTTCGTTGAGTTCCTGCACTACCAGTCCGTTCAGAAAAAGGCCCCGGGACTCCATGTCCTCGGGGTTGCAGCCGTAATTGCCGACTTCCGCCGTGGTGAGCGTGACGAATTGTCCGGCGTAGGAGGGATCGGAGACAATCTCCTGATATCC
>CASFXO010000303.1 GCA_949298665.1 uncultured Lentisphaeria bacterium | reverse complement strand
CCATCATCTGGCGGCATTGTATGATACGCCGGATGTGTTTTTCGCAAGTTTCGCCGCATTTGCCGGCATACCATCCGTACAATTGTAAATCAAGGAATCTGCATTCATGAAAACGTATCGCATCGGGTTCGTCGGCATGGGTTTCATCGGCAAAGTTCACGCCTATGGACACCTTAATCTGCCGCTGTTTTTCGATCCGCTGCCGTTCCGCACGGTCATTACGCACGTCTGTACCCGGCACCCGGAAAGCGCAGCCCGGGCGGCGGAACAGCTCGGAGCCGCCTACGCGGTCACCGACTTCCGCGCCGTCACCGAAAATCCGGATGTCGACATCGTACACATCTGCACCCCCAACGACCGCCATCTGGAAGCCCTGCTCTCGGCCATGGCCTGCGGCAAACACATCTACTGCGACAAACCGCTGGTCAAAGACGCCGCCGAAGCCGAACAGGTCGCCGCCGCGCTGCCCCATTACCGCGGCATCGCCCAGATGACGCTGCAAAACCGCTTCTTTCCGGCTACCCTGAGAGCCAGGCAGTTGCTTGAGGAAGGCGCACTGGGAGATATTCTGGAATTCCGCGCCGATTACCTGCACAGCGGCAGCGCCGACCCCAATACTCCGCTTAAATGGAAACTCCGGGCGGACGCCGGAGGCGGCGCGATCGCCGATCTCGGCTCCCACATTCTGGACCTGATCGGCCATCTGATCGGCCCTTACGATTCGCTCTCGGCCATGACGAAAATCGCCTACCCGGAACGCCCGCTCGCCGATTGCCCCGGCAAGCTGGGGAAGGTGGATGCCGAAGACAGTATGTTCGTCCTCGCCCGCATGGCCAACGGCGCCGTCGGGACGATTTCCGCCGGCAAGATCGCCACCGGAACCGAGGATGAATTGCGGTTTGAAATCCACGGTTCACGGGGAGCCTTGCGCTTCAACTCCATGGCTCCGCATTATCTGCGGTTCTTCGACGCCGCCGCGCCGGGAAAACCGTTCGGCGGCCGTTCCGGCTGGACCGCCATCGCCGCCGGACAGCGGTTCGATCCCCCCGCCGGCGCCTTTCCCAGCCCCAAAAACGCCATCGGCTGGATGCGGGGCCACATGCAGTGTCTGTACCATTTCCTCGACTGCGTCCACCGCGGCGTTCCCGCCGAACCCGGGCTGGAACACGGCATCCGGCTGCAGAAGCTGCTGGAAACCGTGCGCCGTTCCGCGCTCACCGGCACCTGGATGAAAGTCGCACCATAAAAAAACGGGAGACCGGCGTCGATCGCCGGCCTCCCGCTGATAACCTGCGGCGGCGGATCAGTCTTCCGGGAACTGATAGTTTTCCCCGTAACCGTAATGTTCCACCACGAAGTCCACGTCCTTGTCGCCGCGGCCGCTGCAGCAGACCAGAATGGCGCCGCTGCGCATTTCCCGGGCCCGCCGCATCGCATAGGCGACGGCATGGGCGCTTTCCAGCGCCGGAATGATCCCTTCGTAGCGGGACAGTTTGAAGAACGCGTCCACCGCTTCCTCGTCGGTGGCCGTTTCGTAATGCACCCGGCCCTGCTGAGTCCAGAAAGCGTGTTCCGGTCCCACGCCGGGATAATCCAGCCCGCTGGCGATCGAGTATACCGGCGCCGGGCTGCCGTCCGGCTGCTGCAGCAGGATGCTTT
>CASFXO010000302.1 GCA_949298665.1 uncultured Lentisphaeria bacterium | reverse complement strand
CGAAACGTTCCATGATTTTCGAAAGTTTCGGATTATCACGCAACACTCCGGACGCCAGTCGGAACAACTCGGGAAGCACGAAATGACCAATTGTCCGCCGGTGCGCACTTTCTCTCTATCCGACACCGGCGACAATATGATGCAATCATAAAAACACATAAAAAACAGGAACAAAATCATGCCGGACGTCAAAAGTGTCTTGAGTGAAGAAATCCGCCGACTGGCCCGCAAAGAGGTGAAAGCCGCCGTTGCTCCGCTCCAGGAAAACATCACCGCCTTGAAAAAAATCGTCGCTGAACAGCGACGGCAGCTGACCGCACTGCAGAAGGTTATTACCCCGCCACAGCCCCCTGCGGAAAACGGCACCGCGGAACAACCGGCAGAAGCAAAGAAAATCCGTCTGAACGCTGCCGGAATCGCCCGACTGCGCCGGAAATTGAAACTGACGCAGGGCGAATTAAGTGCACTGCTGGACGTCAGTTTGTCGACCATCAGCCACTGGGAACTGGGCCACTGTACCCCGCGCGCGGAACAGAAGCGGAAGCTCGCCGAACTGCGCCACGTCGGCAAACGCCGTCTGGCGGCCATGCTGGCCGAAAAGTGTCCGGCACCGGAAACCGCCGCACCGGAAACGGATGCCGCCGCCGAAGATTCCGCCGAATAACCATCGCCGTACGCTGCAACCGGGAAAGCGGAAGAACAAAAGGGAGAAATCGCCGCTTCCGCTTTTATTGAGCGACTGTCATGTCCATCGGCAAGACCAATGCCATGCGTCTTCTGGACGCCGCCGCCGTCTCTTACGACATTCATGAATACGATACGGCGGACGGCGCGCTGGATGCCGTTTCCGTCGCCCGGAAAATCGGCCGGAATCCGGAACAGGTATTCAAGACCCTGGTAACGGAATCGGCGGCGCATGAATATTTCGTCTTCCTCATCCCGGCCGCGGAGGAGCTGGATCTGAAAAAGGCCGCCCGCGCCGCCGGGGTCAAGCAGATTTCCATGCTGCCGCTGAAACGGCTTTTCCCGCTGACCGGCTATCACCATGGCGGCTGTTCTCCGGTCGGGATGAAGAAACCATTCCCCACCTATATCGAGGAAACGGCGCAGTTGTTCGATCGCATCTGCTTCAGCGGCGGGCGCATCGGATTGAACCTGGAGAGTGCGCCGGAAGCGCTGGCATCCTGTATTGAAGCCCGATTCGCGCCGCTGACACGGGAATGATGGATCATGCCGATTGCCGTTGACTTTCCGGAACTGCCGCCGGAACTGCCGAAGCTGCTGCTGCAATGGTATGACCGCCATGCCCGAATCCTGCCCTGGCGCGAAAACCCGACGCCCTACCGGGTCTGGATTTCGGAAATCATGCTGCAGCAGACCCGGGTGGAAACCGTCAAACCCTATTTCAACCGCTTTCTGAACGCGCTGCCGGATCTCCGGGCGCTGGCCGGAGCGCCGGAAGAACAGCTCCTGAAACTATGGGAAGGCCTCGGCTATTACAGCCGCGTCCGCAACCTGCAACGGGCGGCGCAACGCATTCTGACGGAATTCGACGGGGAATTTCCCGCCGATCCGGTCCGGTTGCGGCAGCTCCCCGGCATCGGAGACTACACCGCGGGCGCCATCGCCTCGATTTCCTTCGGCCTGCCGGAACCGGCGGTGGACGGCAATGTGTTGCGCGCTCTCGCCCGCCTGACGGGCTGGCGCGGAGACACCACCCGCCCCGCCGTCAAAACCGCTGTCGGCACCGTCCTGCGCGACATTTATCCACGGGAACGCGCCGGCGACTTCACCCAGAGTCTGATGGAGCTGGGAGCCCTGATCTGCGTTCCAGGCGGTCCCCCGCAATGCGACCGGTGCCCGCTGTGCCGGCTCTGCCGTTGCGCCCGAAGCGACGCCTGGCGGGAAATTCCGACCAGACCGTCGCGCCGTCCCCGCGTCATCGAAGAATTAACGGTACTGCTGCTGCGCTGCGGCGACCGCGTCGCCCTGCGGCGGCGGCCCGCGACCGGACTGCTGGCGGGCATGTGGGAATTTCCCACGCTGCCGGGACGCCTCTCCGCAGAGGAAGCGGCGGCGGAACTCGCCCGACTGGGAACCGGGCGTCCGATCATGCCGGTACGGGAACTGACGGCACGCCATGTTTTCACCCATCGCGAATGGCACATGACGGGATACTGTTTTGACTGTCCGACACAGCTGGAACCGTTCACCTGGGCGACGTCAGCGGCGCTGCATGGCGAATTCGCACTGCCGAGCGCCTTTGCTGCGTTTCGGCCTTTGCTGCCGCCGTCTCCGGACACCCCGGAAAGCGTCTGAACGCCGTGCCGGGTCCCCCCATCGGGCAGGCGTTGTCCTCAATCCCGGTTAGAAACGTCCTCGTCTTCCAGTCGATAGACCTGTGAGCCAAACCGCGGCAATACCACCTCTTTCGTCAGCGCGCTGCCGTCAATCAGACTGCGGCCGCGCAGAGAAGTATGGAAAACCTCCGACCCCCGCGCGAAATTATAAACGAACAAGTATCGTGTCCCCTCCCCTTCGCGCACCGTGGCATGAACCCCGGCGGGCGTCGTCAGCAACCGGCGGATGCCGTGGCGTTTCGCCAG
>CASFXO010000301.1 GCA_949298665.1 uncultured Lentisphaeria bacterium | reverse complement strand
CGCCTGAGCCCTAAAGCGGACCGCGCGCCGCGCCCCCCGGGCGAAGGTGTCCCGGCTGGAGGCCTTGTGCGTCAACTCCACCCGGTCGCCGCCGGTGGCGAACAGCACGGTGTGGTTCCCGACCACATCGCCGCCGCGCAGGGCATGCATGCCGATCTCGCGCCGCGTCCGCGCCCCCGTGATGCCGTTGCGACCGTGGACGACGTCCTGTTCATACGAACGCCCGGTGGCCTCGCAGATGACTTCCGCCAGCCGGACGGCGGTACCGGAAGGCGCGTCTTTTTTCTGGTTGTGATGCATTTCGACGATCTCGATGTCGTAGTCGTCGCCGAGGATTCGGGCGGCCTGGGCGGCCAGAAAGAAGAGCAGATTGACGCCGACGCTCATGTTCGGTGCGAAAACGATGCGGCCGCCACGCCCGGCAAGCTCCGCCAGTGCCTGCCGATCAGCGGCGGGGAGGGCGGTGGTGCCGATGACCACGGCGCAATTGCGTTCCACCGCCATTCTGGTTTGGTTCAGAACGTCGCCGGTGGAGAAATTGATCACGGCATCGCTCCGGTCGAGGGCGGCGGCGAGATCGTCGCTGATGAGGACGTCGATCGCGGCGCAGCCGGCAACCGTGCCGGCGTCCTGTCCGAGGAACGGGGAGCCGGAAACTTCGACGGCGCCGGTCAGTTTGAGATCTTCGGATTCCAGAATATTGGCGACGAGGCGGCGGCCCATGCGGCCCGCGGCACCGATGACGGTGATGTTCATGGGGTTCTCTCCCTTGGTTGAAAACGATTGCAGCCCCGGCCTCAAAGTTTCAGAGTCCGGGAATGGCGCGCTGTTCGGCGCGCGGCGTCCAGAACAGTTCCGTCTGGAAACCGAGCGGAAACAAACGGGCATTCCGGTAGCGGCCGGACCATCCGACCAGCGAATCCGGGGTGATCAGAAACGTATAAGGTTGATCTTCGTGCAGAATTTCCGCGATCTTATGGCAGAGTTTGACGCGTTCCGGCATTTCGAAGGTCAAGCGCAGTTGTTCGATGAGAGCGTCCACTTCCGGATTTTTATATCCGATGTGGTTGCTGCTGCCCGGCTTGTCCGCCTGCGACGAGTGCCAGACCTGATACGGGTCCGGATCGTAGGGCATGGTCCAGCCCAGGGTGCAGACTTCGAAGTTCCGGTCGGTCAGGCGCTGGAGGCAGACGGACCATTCCAGCGGCTGGATTTTCATGTCGATGCCGGCCTTGGCCATGGATTCCTTGATGATCGGCAGCATCTTCTGCTGCAACGACTGCCCGGCGACCTGCATGATGGTGAAGGTGAAGGGTTTGCCGTCCCGGTCGAGAATGCCGTCGCCGTCGGTGTCGCGCCAGCCGGCCTCGGCGAGCAGGGCTTTGGCTCGTTCCACATCGTAAGGCCACGGTTGAATGGCGGAATTGTAATAGACGCTGTCCGGAAAAAACGGACCGGTGATGATCCGTCCCAGATTGAAATAGACGTCTCGCAGAATCTTTTCCCGGTCGACCAGCATGGTCAGCGCCTGGCGCACCCGGCGGTCGGCGAAGAGGGGATTGCGCAGATTGTAGCCGATGTAGAAGTAGGCGTGCCCCAGATATTGGGCCTGTTTCAATCCCGCTGCGGCGAATTTTTCCGGCAGATCCGGTTTCACCCACTGTTCCGGCGTCAGGCCCAGCAGGTCCAGCTGCCCCGCCAGCAGCGCCTGCAACCGGGTGTTGGGATGCTTGATCAATTCAAAAGCGACCTCCTTCAGGGGCGGGCGGATGCCGTAGCGGGCGCCGAAGTAGTTTTCAAACCGGGTGAATACCACGCGGACATCCTTGTCCCAGCGCAGCAGCCGGTAGGGGCCGCAGCCGACCAGCAGCCGGTTGCGCTGGTGGTCTTCGTTGAAACGTTTGCCGTCGAACGGGCCGTCGTAGGCGTGGTACAGATGGCGGGGCAGGGGAGACATCTCCAGCGTGGCGGCCAGCGAGCCGTAATAAGCCTTTTTCCAGCGGACGATGAATTCGTGGGAGGAAACCACTTCCACCGAATCCAGATCCTGATAATAGACCCGCAGCGGCTCGCAGTTGACGTCGGGATTCTTGACCGTGTCCACGAAAAACCGGAAATCGTCGGCGGTCACTTCCCTGTTTTTCCACTCTCTGCCGGTTACCGGGTCGGTGAAATCATGCCACAGTACGCCGCGCCGCAGCTTGATGCGATAAGTGCGATGGTCGGGGGCATTTTCCCAGGACTCCGCCAGCAGCGGCTGGTACTCCTCGGGTTTGCCGAAATCGCGCGCGGCCAGCGTGCTGTGGGCAATTCCGTAAAAATCGCTGACATAGGCGTCGTTGTTGATCAGAATGTTGAGGTTCTGCGTGTCGGCGCTGATGGCGCGGATCATCCGGCCGCCCGGTTCCGCTTTCGGGTCGAAATACTGGACGTTGGCGATCGGCGGCCCCTCCGGAGCGGGGAGTGGCGCGTTCCCGGCGGCGACTGCCGGGGCCGTATGCGTCGGCAATGCGGCCAGTTTGTCGGCGAGCAGCAACGTGCTGCGGTTGATCCGGTCGAGCGCATTGATGATCAGAATGCCGAACAGGATGATCGCCAGCGTCAGCACCGTGAGGAGGAATTTCAAATATCCGGTACGATTCATGGGAAAACCTCCTGTTCCACGTTAGCGCTGGCTGATCCGGTAGGTCAGCGTCGCGCCCAGAATCTGAAACACGATGTTGGGCAGCCACAGCAGATATTGCGGGTAGATGGCCGGGAACTTCGTCAGGGATTCGCAGAGGATGATCGAGAGAAAAAACACCCCCGCCAGAATCACACTGAGAAACAACCCCACCGAGGTTTCCCGGCGCGACGTCCGGATCGCCAGCGGCAGCCCGAGCAGCAGAAAGGCGATCGGCGAGAGCGCGAACGCGATGCGCTGATTCAACTCGACCTCGAGCTTGGTGGTGTCCTGATTCAGCAGTTTGGTCAGCCGGATTCTGGCCATGAGGTCTTTGAGGGTCATGTACTTGGGCTTTTCTCCGAGGGAGATGCTGTTGAGCTGTTTGCCGTAATTGAAGGAGAATTCCAGCTCTTCATGGAAGTTGCGGATTTCCGGCTGGGATTTCTTGTCGATCACCATGCAGTCCTGAAGCTTGACCACCAGCAGCTGTTTTTCCTCGTCCACGGTCAGGGTACCGGAGGCGGCGGAGATGTCCTGTCCGACATGTTCGGGATCCGCGAGGGTGTAGATCTGAATGCCGCTGAGTCCGTTTTCTCCGACCTTGTCGTCGATGCTGATGATGGTGTTTTCATAATGGATCGGCCGTCCCGG
>CASFXO010000300.1 GCA_949298665.1 uncultured Lentisphaeria bacterium | reverse complement strand
GTTTCCGTTCGGGTTTTTCCCGGGGGTGGCCGGGGTCGGGGGGGTGCTGGACGCAAACTTCCCGCAACGGGGGTAAGCCCTCACTCGGTTTTTTGTTTCCCCGGTGTCCCCAAAAAAAAACGCCCGGCCGAAAACCGGCCGGGCGCTGCGGAAACGGCTCCGTTTACGGCAGCGGAAACGCCGCCAGCGTTTTCGCTTCGGTACCGACGACCACCCGGCCATCGCCGGCGGTGATGACCGTGGGCGTGCCGTTGATCCTGGCCTGCGCGATGACTTTTCCCGAGGCGTCCAGCACCAGGAGCGTGCCGGGGCAGCCGACGGCAATGCGGACGCCCTTCGGCGTCGGAACCGCCGTCATGACGGTCGGCGCTCCCGGCAGCCGGGCAAGCCACCGGGGCTGAAGCTGGTCGTCGAAGGCGATGACGCAGTCCCGCCGGTAGGCGAGGAGAATTTCCTTGATGCCGTCGCCGTCGAGGTCACGGACGACGATGGCGCGGCTGTTGTTGCCGGTGAGTGCGTTGAGACCGTAACGCGGGCTGGCGGCGACGAGGCCGGGGCCGAGTTCGGCGTCCGCGACCGTCTTTCCGGAGCGGTCCCAGAGCATCAGCCGGTTCTGGGAGCCGTTGAAGGCGCCGAGCAGCCGGACCGGTCCGTCCGGACGGAGCTGGACCGGAATGGTCGGGAATCTGCCGATGGAGCTGAACCCGAACGACCCCATGTTCGTGCCGTCATGCGCCAGGTACATACCCCGGAACTGCTGCTGGAGTTTGCCGTGGGCGTCGGCAGAGATGACGTAGGAATTCGGACTGCCGCCCATCTGGCGCGAACCGAGCACTTCGGCCGGTTTCCCTTCGGCGGCGGGAAGCGCGGCAAGATCGGTGACCGCGCCCCAGGTCTGCCAGAAGCGACCCCGCAGTTTGCCCTGAGCGTCGAGCACTTCAACGGTACCGGCGCTGCCGACGTAGAGCAGTTCCTCACCCGGGATCAGCTCCGCCACGGTCAGGGCGTAAATGCCGGGCAGGGCGCTCTTGAACCAGTAATACTTGGCGCTGTCGACCAGTTCCTGAGCCATTTCGGAGGTGAATTCCCAACGGATCTGGCCGTCGAGCGAGCAGGCGAGGAGTTTTTCATTGCGGCAGCCGATCAGCAGCAGTCTGGCTTTCGGCCACCAGCAGAGGACGCCGACCGTGTCCGGAGCGGGAATGCACAGGAGCTTTTTACCGGAGAAATCATAGAGCTCCACTGCTTTTCCGGCGGAAACGGCGACGAGGTTCCGATCGCCGTCACGAATGTCCGCCACGCATCCGGCGGCGCCGGGCAGGGTGGTTTGCCAGCTTGCCGTGATGGCGGGAGCGTCGATCCGCGTTTTTTCGGGGAGTTTCTTGGCGTTCAGAATACGGTTGACTTCCGCAGTCAGTTCAGCGGCGGAAAACAGCCGGAAGCCGGGAACCGTGGTTTCGCTGATTTTGCCGTCCGGCTCCTGGATGACCAGTTTTCCGGAGGTGGCGTCGTAATCGAAGACCACCGGTTCGTTCCGCTGGAACAGGCCGGGCACTGCCGCTACCCGGAAACCGAAAAGATGATCGGTTTCGGCCAGCAGAAAGCCGCCGCCCTGTTCCGGGATCAGCAGGGCCGGTTCGGGGAGCAGCAGGGCGGTTTTGCCGTCCAGTTCGGCGGCGGAGGAGCGTTCGGCATCCGGCGCGCCGCTCCGGAGAACGGTGGCGAAGTCGATGGCTTTGCCGGCTTTACCCGGTTCTTCGCGGGTGAAGCACATGGCCTGACCGGAGGAGCCGTTCTGGGCGCTGACCGTGTTTTTCGACGGCAGCGCGGGGGAGGAGGTGGCCAGTACGTAGCCGCCGTCATCCGGATTGAAATCCGGCGCGGTGCCGGAAATGCCGAGCACGGTCAGGTAGGCGGACTGGCTGCCTTTCGGAGTGGAAAGAACTTCGAATTCGACCAGGTGCTTTCCGGCGGCGAGTTCGCCGTCCCACAGTTTCACCTGCTGCACCCGGTAGCCGGGGGTCAGATGATCGATTTCCGGCACGACGGTTTTGCCGTCCAGATGGATACGGACCTTGCCGCGCAGCGAATTATGGCCGATGAGATAGGCGTAGAGCTTCAGCTTTTCCGCTTTCTTCAATTCGAACGGCACGGGGATTTTGTCGCCGACCCGGAGCCCGGAGAATCCGGCGCAGTTGAGGAATCCGGAAAAATATTTCGTAGGATGATCCACCCGCGCGAGCAGTTCCGAACTGTCGATGCTGACCGGCACCTGGGAGGATTGCGGCGGAATCCGGCTCTGGCCGTGCAGGGCGAAGTCACCCTGCGGGGTGATGGTCGTGCGGCTGCCGGAGAGGCTTTCCCAGTTGCTTTCGATAAGCGTACTCTGATTGTCGGTGCGCGGCACGACGTGGTCGACGGCGAGCAGGAAACGGTTGTCGCGCAGGACCAGTGTGCGGGTCCAGTCGTGGTCGTTGAAGTCCGGAATAAAGCCTTGAATAAACGCGGTGGCGCCGGTTTTTCCCTGTTTCATGATTTTTGAATAGAAGCTCTTGCGGCCGGTGGCGATGCCGTTCCGATAGAGGTGGAGCTGGTTATGATAGCCGCGCAGCACCGGAAGCCCGTTCAGCCGGAAACTGGAGATGTTGAAGTTATGGAAGGGGTTGCGGCCGCCGGTCTCGTATTTGGTGTCCAGCAGCAGGAAGTCGCCGGTGCCGTTCCGGTTCTGCCGGTAGGTCGCCAGTTCGACGACGTCCTCCGGCCTGATTTCCGGCGGCAGGAAGGGATAGGCCATGTCTCCGGCATCGAAGGCCGGATGCACGAACGCACCGGCCATCTTCTTTAAACTGTCGTTCCGATGCGTCTTCTTCGGCCAGTAGGACTGGCCGAGACGGAAGGTGCGGTCCGATTCCGGCACCTTGAGCGCCAGCAGCTGGACGAACGCCTGATCGTCGAGCAGATACGCCAGCTGTCCGAGGTAACTCGGAGAAGCATAGGCCAGCGCCCAGTCGCCGGGCGTGAGGTCGCTGTGCATCAGAAGCGTTTCGCCGTAGACGCGGAGAGCCGGATTGTTTTCATAGCGGCGTCCACCGGAGAGCGTGGCATAGGTGATCATCGGTTCGGTAAAGGTGCTGTACCACATCATCGTACCGATGTTCAACGCGGCCGAACGTTCCAGCGGCGCGAAGATGTTGGCGACGCAGCGCAACCCTTCCTCACTGTCCCGGCAGGGATAATAGCGGTTGAAATAGTCCGCCACCACGTACACGCTCAGGGCTTCCCAGAGGTAATGGCGGTCGCCCAGGCGCTGATGCGGCTCCTGCGCGTTGAAAATATGATAGCCGCCCTGATAACCGAAGGTGCGCCAGAAATTGAGCTGGTCATAGAATTTCTTTGCGACCGCGACCCGCTGTTCCTGGGTGAAATAGGGGCTTTCCTCGACCATGTCCCAGTACAGCATCATGCGGATGGAGCGGTAGTGGTAGGGCTTGACCAGCGGATCGCGGGCGTCGTCGTAATCTTCATCATCCTTGCGGAGCTGCTCCACCGTTTCCGGGGAGGGGAAGGCCAGGCGCAGAAACTCCTTTGCATATTTTTCCTCGCCGGTCATGTAGAGCAGCGCGAGGTTTTTGCTGATCCGGTTCCAGCCGAACGTGCCGTCCCAGACCGGGACGGAGTAGGCGTCCTCCGGGATTCGGGCACCGGCGGGGAGCTGAATATCCGCCAGATAGCCGAGCGTCAAATCTTTTCCATTCGGCTGCGCGGCGATCCGTTCCGCCAGTTTCTTCACCGCGGCGGCGGTGCCCGCGTCGTCGCTGCCGCCGGCGGCGATGACGTTGAATTTGTCGCCGAAGGGATTGTGAATACTGCGCACCACATGGCCGCCCACGCCGGGATAGCGGGCGTCGAGGATCACCTGATGCCGCATATACAATTTTTCCAGCGCCTGATTGGTGTCGCGGGAACCGATCATGATGAGGTTTTGGTCAAGCGAGGAGAGGTCGCGCAGGGGGCGGTCGCTCAGCACCGGCAGTTCGACGCCGGTTTTTTCCCGGATGGCCGCGTTGAGCTGCTGCGCCAGCTGCCGGTCGGAGGGCCGTTCGGAGACGACGATGGCGGCCGCCGGGACGCCGTTCCGAACCAGCGCGGTGTCAATGCACATGTCGCGCGGCGTGATTTCCAGGGAGTTGAAGTCGATGCGCGGGTCGCCTTTGGGGGCGGGAATCGGCGCCGGCGAGCTTTGCAGCAGGAAGTCGTCCAGAATAACCGCGCCGGTCGGCTTGCGTCCGGAGTAGATGTAGATCCGGCCGACGGTGGCGTTCGACGGCGCCTGAAGTTCGGTGGAGAACGTGGCGTAATGCCGGTCGTCCGGCGCGGCCATTGCAATGCTGGCGTTCAGCGGGCGGTCGTTCGGCCGGAAAAAGGAGATCTGCAGAAAGAAGGTGGACCGCTCCGTTCCCGGCGGCAGTTTGGCCCGGACGGTGGCCCGGTAATACTCCCCGGGCTTGAATGGGAATGTCCGGCAGATGCCGATTTCCCCGTCGTCGGTGACGTCGCGCAGCCGCACGGCGCGGCCGGAACGGTCGGGCACGACTTCGATGGTGCCGCCCCTGGCCCACTGCTGGTAATAGCTCCAGCCGACAGGAACGTTGAGGGGGGCAACGGGATCTCCCTGATCGAAGTTGTCCTGCACCAGGGTGTTGACGGGGGCCGCGGCAAGCGTCCCCGACCAGGCCGCGGCCAGAAGCGCGGCGGCGAACAGAAGTCGTTTCATTCGGTCTGTCCTTTCATTTTTCGTTGCCATAGGGGCTCAATGATATTGACGGAAAGTTTACAGCCGGAAAAATTGAATGTCAAGAGTTCCGGATATATGGAACACTTTGTAAGTTTTTTCGTCCATCCCGCGCCGGAACGGAAAAAACTGCGTTGGCACGGTGGAAAAAGAGGACGGCCGCGGTATATTTAACGAACATGAACGGGACGGTACCATACGGATGAATCCGTTAAAAATTCAGGATGAAAGGGAAACCTGCATGAGACTCAGCATTCGACCGGTCAGCTCTCTGGAAAAAGTGTTCCTGGACGAAGAATTGCGCGCTCCCGCCCGGTATCGCGGCAGCGCGGCGCGGGGCGAAGTGTATTCGTTTCAGATCGCCGTGCGCAGCGAACGCGTGGACGGGGTCTGTTCCGCGTGCGGACTGGAAGTGGCGGCGACGAGCGACCTGCCGGTGGAAGTGCGGGAGGTGGTATCCGTCCCCAACCGGGTGCCGCAGCTGCAGGATGATCCGTACATGCTGCGCTCCCGTCCGGGGCTTTATCCCGATGCGCTGCGACCGTTGCGCGACGGTTTCTGGCGATTGCCGGGGGATCAGTGGCGGGCGCTGTGGGTGACGGTCCGGGTGCCGGACGACTGCGCGCCGGGCGTGTACGATGTGAAGATGACGCTGGCCGACGCCGGGATGGATCGGCGGACCATGGGGACCGGGAAGGACGCGGTCGATACGGTATTCCGGCTGGAGGTGTTGCCTTTTTCGCTGCCGGAGCAGACGCTGCTGCGCTACGAATGGTTCCACGTGGACTGTCTGGCCACCTGTTACGGCGTGCCGTGCTGGAGTGAAAAACATTGGCAGATCATTGAAAACTTCGTGCGCTGCGGCGCCGCCCACGGGTTGAACGTGCTGCTGACGCCTCTGTGGACGCCGCCGCTGGATACGGCGATCGGCCGGGAACGGCCCACCACGCAGCTGCTGCGGATCACCAGAAACGGCGACCGTTATACATTCGATTTTTCTCTGCTGGAGCGTTATATCGAACTCGGGCGGCGGTGCGGGATCACGCATTTCGCCATGTCGCACGCCTTCACCCAGTGGGGCGCGAAGGCGACGCCGAAGATCATCGCCGTGGTGGACGGCATGGAGAAACGGATTTTCGGCTGGGATGTTCCGTCCGACGATCCGGCATACGCCGACTTTCTCCGGCAGCTGATGCCGGAACTGCTGGCGTTTTTCCGGAAACGGGGACTGGAAAAAAACATCTTCTTCTCGGTTTCCGACGAGCCGAGCGAAGAGAACATCGAAAGCTATTCCAAGGCATCGGCGTTGTTGAATTCCGTCATTGACGGCGCCCCGACGGTGGAGGCGCTCTCCAGTTTCGAATTCTACAAGCGCGGCCTGGTCCGGCGGCCGGTGCCGGCGAACAACCACATCGAGCCCTTCGTCGGCCAGACGCCGGAACTCTGGACCTACTACTGCGTGGGACAGGAGAAGCTGGTGCCGAACCGTTTCTGCGCCATGCCCTCGGCCCGGAACCGGATCATGGGGGTGATGTTCTACTGTTACGACATCGTCGGCTTCCTGCAATGGGGCTTCAACTTCTATTATTCGCAGTATTCGTTGTACCCGGTCGATCCCTGGAGCGACACCAACGCCGGGAACTGGGTGCCCGCGGGAGATCCCTTCATCGTCTATCCGGGACCGGACGGCGTGCCGTACGATTCGCTGCGGCATGAGGTTTTCTTCGAGGCGATTCAGGACCTGCGGGCGCTCCGGGCGCTGGAACGAAAGATCGGACGGGCGGCGGTGCTGGCGCTGCTGCACGAAGGGCTGGATTACCGGCTGACGATGACGGATTATCCCCGGAGCGCCGACTGGCTGCTGGGGATGCGCGAACGGGTCAACCGGGCGCTGGCGGAGTGACGGGCGACGGCCCGTGAACATGAATGGTACGGTATCATGAAGAAGAGAGAAAGGACGGATTTTTTATTGCGATGATGATGGATGTGGTGATTTGCGGGTTCGGACAGATCGGGCGGATGCTGTTCCGGCACTGGGCCGGATCCGAGTTTTTCCGGGTGGTGGGCGTGATCGACGCCGATCCGGAACTGGCGGGCCGGGAGGCGGACGCTCTGGCCGGCGTGGAGACCGGGAGCGATCTGCGGGTCGTCTCCTCGGTGGGGGAATGCGAATGCGGCCGGGTGGCGGTGGTGACCACCGTCTCCGACGCGGAAGGGGCGGCGTCCGTGATTCTGGAACTGGCGGCGGCGGGAATGTCGGTGGTGACGACCTGCGAGGAGCTCTCCTGGCCGTATCGGAGGCATCCGGAACTCGCCCGGCGGTTGGACGCCGCCGCCCGGGACGCGGGGGTGGCGATTCTGGCTACGGGGATCAACCCGGGCTTTCTGATGGATCTGGTGCCGGTGATGCTGTCGGCGGCGAGCTCGCGGATTGAACATGTGCTGGTCGAACGCATTCAGGATGCGTCGCCGCGCCGGATGCAGTTTCAGCGGAAAATCGGCGCGGGCCTGACGCCGGAGGAATTCCGGGCGCGGGAGGCGGCGGGAACGTTGCGCCATGTCGGGCTGCCGGAATCGGTGGATTTCATCGCTTCGGCCCTGGGCTGGGAACTGGCCGAGGTGACGGAGGAACTGCAGCCGGTGATGGCGGAGTGCGATGTGAACATTCCCGGCGCCATTCCGGTGCGCGCCGGCGAGGCGCGCGGCGTGCGCCAGATCGGGCGGGGCGTGACCGCGGACGGGCGGACGGTGATTACGCTGGAATTCGTCGCCGCAATCGGCGAACCGGATCCCTGCGACCGGGTGACGATTCGCGGCGTTCCGGCCATCGAAAGCACCATCCGGGGCGGGGTGAACGGCGATCAGGGGACCTGCGCCATGGTCAGCGCCACGGTGCGGCGGCTGGGGCGGGGCGGTTTCACCGGCTTCATGACCATGCTGGATCTGCCGCCGGCGGGCGGTTGCGGAGCCTGAAATGAAACTGCCGCTGGCGGTCTGCACCCGATACGACGAACTCGGCGCATCCAGCCGGTTACGGTACTATGCTTATCGTGACGCGCTGGAGGAGGGGGGCTTCGCGGTGCGGATGCTGCCGTTTTTCGGCCGCGCTTATCTGGAGCGGCTGTACGGCGGCGGCGGCAAGTCCCGGTGGCTGGCGGCGGCGGCGTTGCTGCGACGTCTGGCGGCACTGCCGGGGCTGCCGGAGCGGCTGTTGATCGAATACGAATTGCTGCCGTCGCTTCCGGCGGGTGTGGAACAGGCGGTGCTGCGGCATCACCGCTATGTGCTGAATTTCGACGACAACGTCTGGGAAAAATACGCCGGCACCCGGCTGGAGGGGAAATACGACCGGCTGATCGCCGGTGCGGCGGGGGTGATCGTCGCCAACGACTTTCTGGCGGAGAAGGTGGTGCCGCTGAATGCCAACTGCGTGAAGATTCCCACCGTGGTCGAACTGGCCCAATATCGGAAACCGGTGCCGAAGCGGCAGCGTTTCACGCTGGTCTGGGCGGGAACGCCGGTCACGTACCGGTATCTGGAACTTTTCTCGGAGACATTGCGGACGATGGCTGCCGCCGTGGATTTCGAACTTCTGGTGCTGGCGCGGCAGGAGCTGGAGTCGCGGCGCATTCCCGGCGTGCCGATGGTTTTCGAGGACTGGTCGGAGGAGCGGGAGGCGGCGGTGATCGCCTCTGCCCATGCGGGAATCATGCCGCTGACCGATGATGCGTTTTCCCGGGGGAAATCGGCGTATAAAATCATCCAGTATCTTGCCGCCGGGCTGCCGGTGATCGCGAGTCCGGTGGGGGAGAACGTCCGGGTGGTGACGCCGGAATGCGGTGTCCTGGCGCGGACGCCGGAGGAATGGTGCGCCGCGCTGAACGTGCTGGCGGATTCCGGTGCCCGGGAGGCGCTGGCGCAAGGCGCGGCGGCGCGGGCCGAGATGTTTTCGCTGGAGAAATACCGGCCGATTCTGGTGGACTTTCTGCGGCGGCGCTGCGGCTTCTGACCGGGAACATCCGTGCCTCCCGGAACGGTCCGCCGCCCGGACGGCGGAATGCATCGGGGGCGGAGCAACAAACCGCGGAAAAAAAGCCTTCGCTCCCTTTCATAACGGCGGTTCCGGGTGTACATTACCATACGATATTTCTTCAGGTACGAAAGCGATTTTCCAAGGAAAGGCCGGAATTCATGAACGAACGGATTGAGATTTCTCCGCTGCCGCAGTGGCGCGACGCCCGGGGCGAAGGAGTGAAGCGCCAGATTCAGAACTTTTTCGGAGTGAGCGTCGACCGGGTGTGGACCCGGGATGTCTATACCGTCTCCGCCGATCTCGGTCCGGAGGATATGACCCGCATTGCGGGATTGCTGGTCAATCCGGTGCTCCAGTGCTGGCGGGTCGGCAGTCGCCGTTCGGAAAATTTCGCCGAACTGCCGAAATGCGATTTTCTGGTGGCCGTCGGATTCCGGCCGGGCGTAACCGACAATGTGGGCCGGTCGGCCCGTGCCGCGATCGGCGACATCATCGGACGGCGGCTGCGCGACGAGGAGCAGGTGTTCAGTTCGGTGGAGTATCTGCTGTACGGCTGGGAACTGACCCGCGAAGTAGTCGAAAAAATCGCCCGGAAGCTGCTGGCCAATGAATTGATTCAGTCCGTCCGGATTCTCACCGGGGCCGAAGCCGAGCAGGGCATTCCGGAAAACCTGCCGCTGGTGAACGGCACTTCCGGCGGCCGGGTGCGGGAATACAACCTCGAAGTTTCCGACGAGGAATTGCTCGAAATCAGCCGGAAGGGCATTCTGGCGCTGACGCTGGAGGAGATGAAGGCGATACAGAACTACTTCCGGCACGCCGCCGGACGGGAGGCCTACGGTCTTTCGGCCAATCCGACCGACGTGGAGCTGGAAGTGCTCGCCCAGACCTGGAGCGAACACTGCAAGCATAAGATATTCGCCGCGATCATCGATTACGTCAACGAAGAAGACGGCACCACGCTGACGGTGGATTCCTGCTATAAGAGTTTCATCAAGAAGAGCACCAACGAGATCGGCCGGGAAGTCGATTTTCTGGTGTCGGTCTTCCACGACAACGCCGGGGTGATCACGTTCAATGACAAGGTGGATCTGGTCTACAAGGTGGAAACCCACAACAGTCCCTCCGCGCTCGACCCCTACGGCGGTGCCATGACCGGCATCGTCGGCGTCAACCGCGACCCGCTC
>CASFXO010000299.1 GCA_949298665.1 uncultured Lentisphaeria bacterium | reverse complement strand
CGGACCCGGAGCGGTTCATCCGTCTCCTCTCCGGCGAAAGCCTCCTGGCCGCCGCCGAAAAGTTCCAGCCCGACGATGAAGCGCAGGCGGATTCTTTTGTCCGGCGCGTCTTCCGGGATCAGTTCCAGATAATGGTCGCCGATCTGTTTCCCGGCGCCGACATGGAAACGGACGACTCCGCCGTCGTCGCTGGTCAAGCTGTCGGCGGAAAGCCGGAGACTGGAGCCGGAAACGACGTTGAGACGCACTTTGCGTCCGGCCGCGGGGGGCGGGGCACCTTCGCCTCCGAGCAGGCCCCGGCGTGGGCGGCCGCTCAGTTCCGCCAGAATTTCCAGCGGAAAATCCTCTCCCGGAGCGGCGCACTGGTCCGCCCCCTGCAGCACCGTGATGCGGTGGGGTTTGACCGGCTGTGAAGGCGCGCAACCGACGAGGCCGGTCACGAGAAGCGGCAGGAACAGGAGCAGAAGGCCCGGGACCGATGCAGACAGGAATCGTTTCATGCATTCCTCCGTTTCCCGGAAATTCTTCCGAACAACCGGCAGAGTTCGCCGATCCAGAGTACGATGGAGGTGCTTCCGAACAGCGTGAGATAATCCGTGAAGCGCAGCGGCACGGTGCGGAAGACCGTTCCTCCGAACTGTACGATCAGAATCTGCCCGAGCAGAATACCTCCCGCGATCAGCAGGAACACCCGGTTGTCCAGCAGCTGGACGAAAATCGACCGGTTGCTGCCGAAACATTTCGCATTGAATAGATTCCAGAACTGCATCAGCACGAAGCCGGTGAAGAACAAGGTTAGATTCCGGGCCGCTTCCGGCGTTTCTCCGGCTGAGCCGCAGGTCCGCAGCCAGACGATGAACACCACGATGAATCCGGCGGCAGTCAACAGAATATGACGTGTCATCGAAGGCGTTACGATGAATGCCGCGGCACGCCGCGGCGGATCGTTCATCACCGCCGGATCGGGCGGCTCCGTCGCCAGCGCCAGGGCCGCGAGCGTATCCATGATCAGGTTCACCCAGAGCATCTGGATGACGGTCAGCGGCATGGAGACGCCGACGAAGGGCCCGGCCAGGGCGATGCCGACGGCGGTGACGTTGATGGTCAGCTGGAAAAGCAGAAAACGCTGAATGTTGCGGTAGAGCGACCGTCCCCACAATACCGCGTTGACGATGCTGCGGAACGAATCGTCCAGCAGGATGATGTCCGCCGCTTCGCGGGCGATGGCGGTGCCGGTTTTTCCCATGGCGATCCCGACGTCCGCATAATTGAGGGCGGGGGCGTCGTTGGTACCGTCTCCGGTTACGGCAACGACTTCACCCCGGTCGCGCAGTGCCCGGACCAGTTTGAGTTTGTCGTCGGGACGGGCACGGGAGATGATCCGGAGTTTACCGGCCCGTTCCCGTGCCTCCTCTTCCGGAAGCCGGCTGAAATCCCGGCCGGAAATGAGCCGGTCCGGTTCCGGTTTTTCCGCGAAAAGCCCGATCTGCCGCCCGATTTCCGCGGCGGTATCAGGCGTGTCTCCGGTTACGACCTTGACTTCGATGCCCGCCCGGCGGCACTGGCTGACGGCCTCCGGCACGTCCGGACGGACCGGATCGGCGATGGCGACGAAGCCCAGGTACACCAGTTCCCGCGCCGCCCGATCCAGATCGTCTGTTTCTTCCGGTTGTTCCCGGAAAGCGAAAGCCAGCGTCCGGGCTCCGGTCCGCTGGGTCTGCTGAAATTCCGCAAGAAGCCGTTGCCGGTCTTCCGGCGTCAGAGGGCGGATACCGTCCCGGTCGCGCAGAAAACCGCAACGTTCCAGAACGATTTCCGGTGCCCCCTTGACATGGAGCACCGGTGTGGCGGTACCGGCGGGAAGGCCGCGGGTGGCCATGAATTTGCGCTCCGTATGGAAGGTCCACTGGCGCTGAATGGTGAATTCCTCGCGCAGCCGCCGGTAATCCAGACCGAGTCGATCCAGATAGAGCAGCAGGGCGCCCTCCGTCGGGTTGCCCAGCACGGCGGGGCCGTTTTCGCCGTCGCCCAGATTGGCGGTGCCGTTGACCGCGAGGGCGTCGGCGGCCAGTCGTCCGGCGGGAGTGGCGGCGTCCGGAGAGGCGCCGTCGAGAAGCGGCAGATGGGCTTCGCGCAGTTCCATGCGGTTCATGGTCAGGGTGCCGGTTTTGTCGGTGCAGATGACGGTGGCGGCACCGATGGTTTCACAGGCGTGCATTTTGCGAACGAGGTTATGGTCGGCGGTCATGCGGCGCATGCTGTAGGCCAGACTCAGCGTGACGCTCATGGCCAGCCCCTCCGGCACCGCGACTACCACCAGCGTGACCGCAATCATGAAGAATCCCAGCAGAATGTGGATCGGTTCCATGGCCGCGTAGGCGCTCAGCGCGTGCGGCAGCGTGCCCTGATAAATCGCCTGCGTCAGCAGAATCAGGAACAGCAATGCGGCCAGTGTGCCGCCGATGACGGCGATGACCCGGCTCAGGCGCTCCAGCTGGAGCTGCAGCGGGGTGGCGTTGCCGGTTTCCTCGGCGGCGGCCATGGCGGTCCTGCCGATTTCCGTGGCGGGGCCGACGGCTTCGATTCGGGCATAGGCGTAACCGTCCAGCACGGTGGAGCCGCGCAGCAGCCGGTCCGCGGGATAGGGATCGTTCTCCGATTCGTGAGCGGTGGTGTCGTCGAGGGGGAATTTGGCGACCGGTTCCGGTTCTCCGGTGAATTTCGACTGATCGACGTGGCAGTTCACCGCGGCGAGGACCCGGGCGTCGGCCGGCACCTCTTCGCCGGTTTCGATGAAAATCACATCGCCGCAGACCAGGTCCCGGCGCGACACCTGGATAAACGCACCGTCGCGGATGGTTTTGACCGGAATGTCGTCGTCCACTTCGTTGAGGATGTCGAATTCCTTTCCCGCCCGGTATTCGTTGAGAAAGGCGATTCCGGTGGCCAGCAGTATCGCGAGGGCGATGCCCGCCCCCTCCAGCCAGCCGCCGGTCAGCGCGGAAAGCAGCGCGGCGACGATCAGAATCCGGATGATCGGATCCCGGAATTTTGCGGCGAACTGGCGATACCACGGCGTGCGGGGCGGTTTGGCCAGTACGTTGGGGCCGTATTGAAGGCGGGCGGCCTCCACCTCCCGGGCGGTAAGCCCCGGGTACGGCAGAGTGCCTGAAGCAGAGTGAATCTCTTGCATGATGAATGAAATGATCCTGTTCGGTTATGGCCGCGGGTGAGGCGGCAGGCGTCTTCCGGCGAAGCGGCGGCGCGATTTCAAGTTTCAATGATGAATGACAGCGGTGGACCGGAGGAGGGATCAATCCTGCGGGCCCGCCCGGGCGGGGAGTGTTCGCCGCACCCGGCGGATGATTTCCGGACTGGAGGCGCGGTTGAATTCTTTTCCGGGGAATGCGAGAATGACGGCTGCTTCCGTGATGCCGGTCAGGACGGCGTAAAACGGCACCGTGTCATCGGCGTCCCGCCGCGGTGATT
>CASFXO010000298.1 GCA_949298665.1 uncultured Lentisphaeria bacterium | reverse complement strand
CAATGCGATGACTTCGGCGCGGACATCCTCGATTTCCGGGCGGTGCAGTTCGATCGCTTCGGCGATCTGGTCGCCGATCCGCAATACGGGATTGAGCGAGGCGGACGGCTCCTGAAAAATGTAACCGATACCGCCGCCACGGACCCGTCGCAGAGCCCGGGATGAAGCCCGGTACAGGTCCACCATTCCCTCGGCGGAATAAAAACGGATGGCCTCCGCCTCGATTCCGGCCGGCGGCGATGGCAGCAGCCGGGTCAGGGCCAGACAGCTGATGCTTTTCCCGCAGCCGGATTCGCCGACGAGGGCGAGAATTTCACCGGCGTCGACGTGAAATGAGACGGAACTGACCACCGGCAGGACTTTGTCTCCGGCGGTGAAGCCGATGTTCAGGTCGGTGGTTTCCAGCAGACGCGTGTTTGTCGATGTGCGATCCATATTTCTTACTATACAGCGGTCTGTTGAAATATTCCACGGATTTTTCCCGGTTTCCATAGAAAATGGCGTGAATCCGGTTATATTATGGCGGATTCTTGTGTGTGATTCAAAAACGTGGAGCGGAATGCCGATGGAAAAAGTGTTCATCACCGGTCGCGGTCTCGTGACGCCGCTGGGAAATGGTCTGGCGGCCAATGAGCAGGCTTTGCGGGACGGCAGTTCGGGTGTGGTCCGGGTGCCCGAGTTCGTCGACCATCAGTTGGAAAGCCTGGTCGGCGGTCTGGCGGATGAGAATCCGCCGACGACGCTGATCGACCGGAGAACGTTGCGTTTCTGTCCTCCTACCGGCGTCATGTCGGTGGCGGCGGTGAGCGAGGCGCTGGCGGAGGCGGGGATCGCTCTGGAGGAAGTGCCGAATCTGCGTATCGCGGTGATCGGCGGCGTGGCGGGGAGCAACTACCGGGAGGTGTTCGGAGAAACCCGGAAATTTGATGATTCCGGCAGGCTGCGCACGGTTTCGCCGTATGTGGTGCCGCGGGTCATGCCCTCTTCGGCCATTTCCAATCTGTCGCTGATATTCGGTTTCAAGGGCGAATCCTACGACGTCTCCGCCGCCTGCGCCAGCAGTGCTCTGGCGGTCATGGTCGCCGCCCGGCTGATCCGCAGCGGGCTATACGATATCGTCGTGGCCGGCGGAGCGGAACAGCTGGACTGGGTGCAGGCGCTGGGGTTCAACGCCATTCGCGCACTGTCCCGCAAATACAATGATCAACCCGCGATCGCCAGCCGCCCCTTCGACCGGGATCGGGATGGATTTGTGCTGGCGGGCGGCGCCGGGTTTATGATTCTGGAATCCGGGCGCAGCGTGGCCCGGCGCGGCGCCCGGGCCATCAGCGAAATCAGCGGCGTCGCCTCCAACAGCAATGCGACGGACATGGTTGTGCCGGATGCTCCTTCCTGCATGGAAGTCATGCGGCACGCGGTGGCGGATGCCGGTTTGAATCCGTCTGATATTGCCTACGTCAATACCCACGGCACCGCCACGCCGGTGGGGGATCCGGTGGAGATGGCGGCGCTGCGCGAGGTGTTCGGCGGCGGGGTCGCCATCAACAGTACGAAATCCCAGACCGGTCACATGGTCGGAGCGACCGGGGCGGCGGAAATCATCTTCACCTCGATCATGATGGAAAAGGGGTTTCTGTCGCGCTCCATCAACCTGGACAACCCGGAACCGGAGTTCGGCTGGGCCGACCTGATCCGCGAATACCGGGACGGCGTCCGGGTCCGGCACGCGCTGTCGAACAGTTTCGCCTTCGGCGGGTCGAACATCAGCGTGGTGATTTCCGACTGCGGCAACTGAGCGATGACCGGTTCCGGTAGATTGCCCCGGCCGCGCCTGCCCGCGTGGATCCGGGTGAAGGTCGAGGTCGGCGGCGGACGGGAAGAGGTGACCGCGCTGCTGCGGGATTTGCGCCTGAACACGGTCTGCGCCGGGGCCCGTTGTCCGAATCTGGGAGAGTGTTTTCACCGCCGGACCGCCACGTTTCTGATCATGGGGGATCATTGTACGCGGGATTGCCGGTTCTGCGGCATTCCGCACGCCGCGCACCCCGCACCACCGGAACCGGACGAGGCGGAACGGGTGGCCGAGGCCGCGGCGAAGCTGCAACTGCGTTATGTGGTGATTACCAGTGTGACGCGGGATGACCTGCCCGACGGCGGCGCCGGATGTTTCGCCGCGGCGATCGAAGCCGTCCGGCGGCGGCTTCCGGAGGCGGGGGTGGAAGTGTTGACTCCGGACTTCAACGGTGATTCCGGCGCGGTGCGGCGGGTGCTGGCGGCGGGACCCGCGGTTTTCAACCACAATCTGGAAACGGTGGAACGTCTTTCCGGGCGGATTCGTTTTCGGGCGACTTACCGGCGTTCGCTGGCGGTTCTGGCGCTGGCGGCGCGGCTGGGGGACGGCCGGGTCCCGGTGAAATCCGGACTGATGGTGGGACTGGGAGAGGACGACGCGGAAGTGCTGACCGCCATGCGCGATCTGCGTGATGCGGGGGTGACGCTGCTGACGGTCGGGCAATATCTGCCGCCGTCGCCGTCCCACTGGCCGCTGGCGCGGTATGTGACGCCGGAGCAGTTCGCGCAGTACCGGGAGGCGGCGCTCGGCATGGGGTTTGTGAATG
>CASFXO010000297.1 GCA_949298665.1 uncultured Lentisphaeria bacterium | reverse complement strand
CGGTGTGAGTTCTCCGCGCGGCGTCGGCTGCGGGAGACGTTGCCAGTACCACGGATCCCGGGCAAAAGACGGCGTCCAGGGCGGCGGAATTTTCCACCAGTACCACGGGGTGTAGCCGGAGGGGCCGGACCCGATCCAGGTATGCCGGATTCCCGGGCGGCTGCTGCCGTCGCCGGAGCCGGTCAGGATGGAAGGCGGCGCGGTGGGGGCCGCCGTTGCGGAGGTCGGCTGAACCGCCGGTGGGTTGTCGGACGGTCGGGCGGCGGATTGTCCGGTGGTGGATTCCGGTGTCGCGGATATGGCGGCATCAGCCGCCGCGGCGGAATTCCGGTCTGCCGCGGGCACGGTCGTCTCCTCCACGCAGAACGCGGAAAGAAGCGGGCACAGACAGAAAAGCAGGTGAAATATTTTCATAGGGAAAAAGATATTCCGTCATTTTCATTTTGTCAAATAAATTCCGGCTTGCAGCGCTCCGGTTCCGAATGTAAATTGTAGGGAAAATGATTCGGGAATCCGATTATGCTCTCATATCTGAAAATCGAAAATCTGGCGCTGATCGAACACACCGAAGTGGAGTTCGAACGCGGCTTCAACGTCATCACCGGCGAGAGCGGCGCAGGCAAGTCGATCCTGCTGGAAGCCGTTTCTCTGTTGCTCGGTGATCGTGCCGACCGGACGGTGATTCGTGCCGGAGCCGACCGCTGCGAGATCTGCGGCGTCTTTCAGACCGCGCCGGAGACCGTGGACGAACTGGCCCCGGTGCTGGCGGCGGCGGAAATCCCCTTCGATCCCGACCAGCCGGAACTGCATCTGCGGCGCATCATCACCGCTTCCGGAGGGCGTTGCCATGTGAACAACGTGCCGGTAACGGTCCGGGTATTGCGGGAAATCGGCGAACTGCTGATCGACGTTCACGGCGCCAATGAACATCAGTCCCTGACGTCCCGGACACGCCAGCTGGAGCTTCTGGATCGGTATGCCGGGGTTGAGCCGTTGCGGGACGCCTGCGCGGAGATCTGCGCGGAACTGGCGGCGCTCCGGAAGGAACGGACCGCTTTTGCCGCATCGCAGCCATCCGCCGTGGAGGCCGGGCATCTGGAGATGCTCGTGGAGGAGATCGAACGGGTGTCGCCCCGGTCCGGAGAGGATGAGGAATTGACCGCTCGCCACCGCCTGGCGGCCAATGCCCGGGAAATCATGGAGGAAAGTGCCCGGCTGGCGGCGCTTTTGAGCGACGCGGAGGGGTCGGTGGCCGACCGGCTGTCGGAGGCGTATCGGATGCTGCAGAATCTGGCGCGTCTGGATGAGAAGAAAGGCGGGGAACTGCTGGAACGTTGCGGGCTTGCCGCAGAGTCTATCCGGGAGCTGGCGGCGGACATCGCCGATTTCGGCGGCGGCGTGGAGATGAACGAGGCGGGATTTCAGGAGCTGGAGAACCGTCTGAGCGCGCTGCATTCGCTCAAGCGCCGTTACGGCCCGTCGCTGGAACAGGTGCTGGAGACGCTGGAGGAGGCCCGGACCCGGCTGGCGGCGTATCGCGGCGGCGACGAACGACGGGCGGCATGGGATCGGCGGGAACGGGAGTTGCAGGAGCGGCTTCAGGCCGCCGCCGACCGGTTGACGGAACGCCGCCGGGAACGGGCCGCCGATTTCACGAAGGAGGTCTGCGGCAAACTGCGGGCGATCGGCTTCGCCGCGGGGATGCTGACGGCGGAATTCACCCGGCAGGAACCGGGGGAGAACGGGCAGGATCAGCTGGAACTGCTGTTTTCCGCCAACCCCGGCGAACCGGCGCAGCCGTTGCGGAAAATCGCCAGCAGCGGGGAGTTGTCCCGGCTGATGCTGGCGCTGAAAACGGTGCTTTGCGACGCCGACCGGGTGCCGGTGGCGGTTTTCGATGAAATCGACGTCAATATCGGTGGAGAGACTGCGGCGCGGGTGGGGGCGGAATTGCGGGCGCTGGGTGCCCGGCGGCAGCTGCTGGCCATCTCCCATCTGCCGCAGGTGGCGGCACGGGGGGATGCCCATTTTGCCGTAACCAAGGCGGTGGAACATGGCCGCACGGTTTCCCGCATCGTCCGGCTGAATGCCGCAGAGCGGCGGCAGGAAATCGCCCGGATGCTCGGCGGGGGGGCGGCGGCACTGGCTCATGCCGGAGAGCTGCTGCAACAGTCATGATGAAATCGGATGCATTGGAAAAGCGGGTGATCTCCACCCGCATCTCACGGGAGCGCGGCGCGGGCATGCCGCTGCTGGACTATCTTGTCGCGCGTTTCACCTACCGGGATCGCGACGGCTGGCGGGAGAGAATCGCCGCCGGGGAGTTGCGGGTCAACAATGTTGCGGCGGTGCCGGAGCGGGTGCTTGCGGACGGCGAGGTGTTGAGCTATCACCCCGGCGATCTGCCGGAGCCGCCGGTCGATCTTGCCTGGCGGGTGGTTTACGAGGACGAGTATTTCCGTATCGTGGAAAAGTCCGGTAATCTGCCGGTGCATCCCGTCGGTCCTTTTTATCGGCACACGCTGTGGTTTGAACTGCGGCGCACGTTCGGCAACGTTCATCTCGTCAATCGTCTTGACCGGGAGACGTCGGGACTGCTGCTGGTCGCGCGGCACGCGGAGGCCGCGCGGAAACTTTCCCGGACGCCCTGGCGGAAGGAATATCTGGCGCTGGTTTTCGGCTCATTTACCGAACCGGTGGAGGCGGAAGGGGTGCTGTTGCCGGACGCCGCCGGTGCGGTGCGCAAGAAACGGCGTTTTATTCCCGCCGGGGCGGCGCCTCCGGCGGCCGGAGGAGAATTTGCGGCGACCCGGCTGGAGCCGGTGGCGGTGCGTGCCGGCGTTTCGCTGGTGCGGGCGTTGCCGCGGACCGGGCGGCTGCATCAGATCCGGGCGACGCTGTGTTCGCTGGGATTTCCGCTGCTGGGGGACAAATTGTACGGGCCGGACGAGCGGATCTATCTGAAAATTCGCGATGACCGGATCGATGCCGCGGACCGGGCGCTGTTGCGGATGCCGCGTCAGGCGCTCCATTCGGCGGCACTGACGTTTCGCCATCCGTTCACCGGGCGGGAGGTGCATGTGGAATCGCCGCTGCCGGAGGATTTCCGTACCGTCTGGGATCGGGCGGGGAAGACTGCGGAAGAGGAGGAAGTTTTTTCGGAAAATCCGTGTGCAAAAGCGGAAAAACGCGATATGTTATAGCGTGTTTTTTCAACGAGGGGAAAGAAAGGTTTTTTCATGCTGTTCTGGTTGTCGAATTTCAGTGATTGTTTCGGTCCGCTGCGACTGTTTGAATATGTGACGTTCCGGGCGGGCGGCGCCGCCGTGACCGCATTTCTGCTGGTGCTGCTGCTGGGGGGAAGCACCGCCCGGTGGCTGCGGAAACTCAATGCCCGCGCGGCCAGTCGTTACGCCGATCTGTTTCCGCCGGAATGGGTGGACAAGGAAAAGGAACGCACGCCCTGCATGGGGGGATTGCTGATCATCGGGGCGCTGCTGATCAGCGCCTGTCTGTGGTCGCTGGTCCGGCATCCGATTTTTCTGACGCTGGCGGGGGCGACGGTGGGGTTTGCGGCGATCGGCTTTGTGGACGATTACCGGAAGGTGGTGAAAAAGAATCGCGACGGTCTCCCCGGAAAACTGAAGTTGGGCGGACAGTTTCTGGTGGCCGGTCTGGCGGTCTGGTATCTCTGTGAACAGCCGGGGATCGGCGAATATATGAGTCAGTTGATGGTGCCTTTTTTCAAGGCGCCGGTCTGGAGCAACCGGATTCTGGTGCCGTTGTTTGCCGTGGTGGTGGTCGTCGGCGCGTCGAACGCGGTGAACCTGACCGACGGCAAGGACGGTCTGGCGACCGGTTGCACGATTTTCTGCACGCTGACCTATCTGGTCTTCGCTTATTTGATGGGACACAAGGTGTTTGCGGAATATTTGAACATCCCCTTCATTCCCGGGATCAGCGAAGCGGTGGTGTTTGCGGCGGCGCTGATCGGCAGCTGCATCGGGTTTCTGTGGCACAACTGCCATCCGGCCTCCATGTTCATGGGGGACACCGGCAGTCTGGCGCTGGGGGGCGCGGTCGGATTGCTGGCGGTGCTGGCGCGGCAGGAGATTCTGCTGGTGCTGGTGGGGGGGGTGTTCGTGATGGAGGCGCTGTCGGTGATTTTGCAGGTGGGGTCGTTCAAGTTGACGGGACGGCGTATTTTTCTGTGCGCGCCGATTCACCATCATTTTGAACGGAAGGGGTGGACGGAAACCCAGATCGTGGTGCGGTTCTGGATCCTCTCCGGCGTTTTTGCCCTGCTGGCGATTGCCACGCTGAAACTGCGTTGAAACCCGACCGGGCGCGGGCGGCGGCACGCACAGGGGCCGCCGTGTCGCGTCATCCCCGGTCGATCGGACGTCAGCGGACGAAGTGTTCCGTCAGAAACGCCAGACTGTCGCTCAGCGAATCAAACGGACTCTTCTGGCAGACGTCCTGTTCGATGATGAAATATTCCACGCCCGCCGCTTCTCCGGCGGCGATGATTGCCGGCCAGTTGAGATTGCCCTGACCGATCGGACGCATGGCCCGTTCGCCCTGGATGATGCCGAAATCCTTCAAATGCAGCAGCGGCTGTCTCCCCGGGAATTTTTTGATCCACGCCACCGGGTCACAGCCCCCGGCCTGCACCCAGAACGTATCCAGTTCCGCCCGCAGGGCGGGGGCGTGATCGTAAAGGATATCCAGCCAGATATGACCGTCGAACCGTTCGAATTCGTGGGCATGGTTGTGATAGGAGAGGGTGATTCCGGCGGCGGCCATGGTTTCGGCGGCGGTGTTGAGCTTTTCGGCCAGGCGGACCGTTTCCGCGTAGCTGGTCGGTTTTTCGTGGGGGAAGGGGTAGGCGGTATGGCGGCATCCCAGACGGTGCAGATGTTCGATGACCATCGGCGTGCGTTCGACGATGTCCGCCGCCTTTTCGTGGGTGGCGCAGCAGACCAGCCCTTCTCCGGCGAGGATGGCGGTCAACTCCCGATCGTCGATCGGGCCGAGGCCCGACAGCTGAACGGCGTCGAAGCCGATTTGCCGGACTTTTTTCAGGGTGTCGGCAATGTCGGATGGGGTTTTGAGGAAATCCCTCAGGGTGTAGAGCTGGGCCGCAATCTGTGTTTTTTTCATATGGATTCCTTCGCGTTGAGGAGTTGGGGAGCCGTGAACACCGCCTGCGTCAGGCGTGGAGGGATAAGCTGAAGAATGTTACAAACCTTTTCTGCTCCGTCCGGGATTTATGCCGTTCATGGATTATGGGCATAAATAATATACACGGTATTTTCGAAAAAACAGCACACCCCGTTTTTTTTAAGGAAAAAAGTGTGTGCAAGCCGTTTCAGGAGCATAAGAAAAGGCGCTTTTTCCATTGAAAAAGCGCCGTCTTCATCTTCAGCGAAATAAACGAACGAAAGATGATTACATTCCCTCGATCGCTTTGGTTTTGGGCAGGCCGAGCACTTTGTCTTCGGGAATCCGGCCTTCGGCACGGAGGATATCGAGACGTTCGAAACGTTTCATGACATTGCGCTGTTTGCGGACTTTGCCGCCGACGCGAAGACTCGGATGCTGGGACATGATGCTACCTCATATGTTATTTTGTTGTATACAGAATGAATATTTATTAATATGCGCTTTCATTGTGGATTCGTCAAGTTGTATCCTGGAGTTTTTTGCGCTTTTTTTCTTTTTTCATTTGCATTCCGGACCGATTGGGGCAAACTTTCCGTCATGAAGAAGATATTGCCGCTGTTCATTGGATTTTTGTGCCTTTTCCGGAGTCCCGCATGGGCCGGGGAGGTGTTGATTCTCGCTACCGCAGACATGCACGGCGCCATGGAGAATATGATCCGGCTGCGAGCGGTGATCGAGCGGGAGCGGCAGCGGGCCGGGGGGGCGGATCGGGTGCTGCTGATCGATGCCGGTGATACTTTGCAGGGAAGTTTCCTTGCCCGGTATGAGGCCGGAATGTTGCCGATGGCCATGCTGCGGGCGTTGCGTTATGACTTCTGGGTGCCGGGAAATCACGATTTTGAGCAGACGCCGTGGCGTTTCCGGGATTTTCCCGGAACGGTGCTGGGGGCCAACTGGCGCAGTCGCGAGTTCCAGCCGGCGTCATGGAGCATGGTGCTCCGCAACGGGATCAGGGTGGCCGTGATCGGCCTGACCGAAGGGCAGCTGGGGTACCGGGTTCTGCCGGGCACTCTGGAATGGGAACCGCCGGAAAAGGCCCTGCGCCGAATCATGCCGGAGGTTCGCTCGGCCGGTCCCGACGTGGTGGTGCTGGTACAGCATGACGGCGAATATTTTCGCGGCGGCAATCTGCTGCGTCGTTTGCGGGACTTTCCCGAAATCGATCTGGTGATCGGAGCCCATACGCATCAGGAAAACGCGGGATCGCGGATCGGTGAATCCTGGTTTGTGCAGCCCGGCAGTCATGCGGCAATGGTGGCGGTCATCCGCATTGATTTCGATGAACGGGACAAGACGGTACGCCGCATCACCTCGGTACTGCTGCGGTCAAATTCTGCCGGAACCACTGCGGATGTTTCCGCCGAGATTGCCGCCGGCATGCGGCGGGCTGATGTTCTGGGACGCCGTCCGGCGGGACGGGCTCCAGGTCCCCTGCAGGAACCGACGGGAAAGCGATTTGAGGGAGAGCTGGCGGCGTTGATCGGACGGGCGATGTTGCGGGTCGGGGCAGCGGATGCGGCGATTTACGCGGATCGTTCCCGGAGAAGGACGTATCCGGCCGAATTGACGGAACGGGACCTGTATCGTTTGTTCCCTTTCGAAAACAATATCTGTACCGTGGCCTTGACGCCGGAGGAATTACAGACCGTTCTGGAGGAGGAGACCCGGCTGCTGCGGCGTGACCGGGCGCGCGCGGTACTGCTCGCCGGAATCCAGGCCGATA
>CASFXO010000296.1 GCA_949298665.1 uncultured Lentisphaeria bacterium | reverse complement strand
GAGCGAAGCGATGGTGTAATCGCGCACGTCGATACCGTCGATCCGGACCGCGCCGGAATCCACGTCGTAGAACCGGGCGATCAGATTGGCGATGGTGCTCTTGCCGGAGCCGGTTTCCCCGACCACGGCGATCATGCTGCCGCGCGGAATGGTGAACGACAGCGAATCGATGATCCGGCGGTCGCCGTAGCTGAAGCAGACCCGGTCCAGCTCAATCCCTTCCCGGAAATCCCGCATTTCCCGGGCATCGGGTTTTTCCGGCAGTTCCGTATGGGTGTCGATCACTTCGAAGAAACGGTCCGCGCCCGCCATGGAACGCTGGATGTAGGACACCACTTTGGACAGGTCCTTGAGCGGCCGGTATGCCATCAGCGCCGGGCTGAGCAGCGCGGCCAGCTGGGAGAGCGCCACTCCGCGGCTGTAGGCGTACACCAGGAAAACCAGCGTAGCCGCCACCGCCACCACCTCCATCAGCGGCGAAAGGAGCAGCTGCAGTTTGATGGCCGTGATGACATCCCGGAAATACTTCCTGTTGACCGCCTTGAAGCGGGTGATCTCCATTTCCTCGGTATGATAGGCTTTGACCACGCGGATGCCGGTGAAAACCTCGTGCATCCGGGTGGTGACGTCAGCGATCCGGGCATAACTGCGCCGGTAGATCCGCCGAATGCGGCGGCTCAACACCAGAATCGGCACCAGCAGAAGCGGCATGCCGCATACCAGGATGATCACCAGCGCGTAATTCTGCGCGTCCCGGCAGGCGACGAACACCGCCGCCAGGCAGGCCGCCACCTGCAGCGGGCAGCTGGTCAGGTCGGAAATCGTTTCCGAGACCGAGTGTTCGATGACCGAAGTGTCGTTGGTGCTCCGGCTGATCAGTTCGCCGACGTCGTTGCTGCTGTAGAAGCGCAGCGACTGTCCCATCAAACGGGTGAAAATTTCGTTGCGCATGTCGGCGACGACCTTGTTGCCGACCCAGCGCATGCAGTATTTGTTGATGTAGTCGGCCAGGTTCTTGATGAGCCAGAACAGCACGAATCCCGTCGCGTACAGCGCCAGCAGCTGCCAGGCCAGGGACCCGCGGGCATCCACGACTTCAAACGAGAAGCGTTTCGGCCAGGTGACGGTGATTTCCCGTCCCCGAACTTCCAGCGGCAGCCGATAGCGCTGCGCGTACTCGGAAGCCTGGCGCAGCATCTGGTCCAGTTTGGCGTCGCCGGTGGCGCTGACGGCGGATTCCTGTGTGCCGGACTCCGCGGCGGCCGGCGTTTCCTTCTGAGGATCAATGATTCCGACCATCTGGGGAATCAGCATCAGCGAGAAGAAAAGCGACCCCCCCACCAGCATGCCGGAGACGATCCCGACCGTCAGGCGGAACCAGTAGGGCCGGGCGTATCGCAGCAGCCGCAGATATTGCGAGAGGTTGAAAGGATGCTCCTCCCGGTGGTGATGGTGACTGGACACTGGCGCCTCACTTCATGAATTCCGCGATGACGCCGACCACCTCTTCCCGCTGGGCGCGGGTGGATTCCGGATAAATCGGCAGCGCGAGGATTTCTCCGGAAACCCGTTCGCTGACCGGATAATCGCCCGGTTTGCCGCCGAGATGGAGGAAGCAGTCCTGCAGATGGAGCGACAGCGGATAGTAGACGTTGCAGCCGATCTTCTTTTCATTGAGGTGGGCACGCAGCGCATCCCGCTTTCCGTCCGCGACCAGAATCGAGAACTGATTGTAGAAGTGGCGCGAGCAATAGTCCGCGGCAAAGGGCAGGGTGATGCCCTTCACTCCGGCGGCGGTGAACAGTTCGTGATATTCGGCCGCGTTCCGCCGGCGCGCCGCACTCCAGGAATCGAGATGCCGGAGCTTGATCGACAGGATGGCCGCCTGCAGGGCGTCGAGCCGGAAGTTGCCGCCGACGTACCGGTGAATATAGGTGTCGCTCTGGCCGTGATTGCGGAAGATCTTCAGCAGTTTCGCCTTTTCCGGATCACGCACGGTGACGATTCCGCCGTCGCCGAAGCAGCCGAGGTTTTTGCTCGGGAAGAAGGAAAAGGCGCCGTAATCGCCGATGGAGCCGACCCGGCGGCCGCGGTATTCGGTGCCGATGGCCTGACAGGCGTCTTCGATGACGATCAGGTGATGGCGCCGGGCGATGTCCATGATCGGGTCCATGTCGGCGCACTGGCCAAAAAGGTGAACGGGAATGATCGCCCGGGTTTTCGCGGTGATTTTCTTTTCGATTTCAGCGGGATTGATATTGAAGGTCCGCGGGTCGATGTCCGCGAAGACCGGCGTGGCGCCGACCCGGGCGATGGCGCCGACGGTGGCGAAGAACGTGAACGGCGTGGTGATCACCTCATCACCCGCGCCGATGCCTTCGGTCATCAGAGAGATGATCAGCGCGTCGGATCCGGAAGTGACGCCGCAGGCGTAGGGAGTGCCGCAGTAGGCGGCGATTTCGCTTTCGAGCTTTTCCACCTTGGGGCCCAGAATGAAGCGCTGGCTGTCGCACACTTCGACGATCTCCGCCAGAATTTCCGATTTGATCGACTGATACTGACCGGTGAGATCCAGCAACGGAACAGGCATGGGATTTCCTCCTCAAAAAATACATGATTTCTGTCGCCGCGGCGTTTTTCCCGGCAGGCATCGGCCCAGTCGGAAGCATCTCAACGCCGCAGACGGAACGTCATTGACAAAATATACTCCGGGAAACGCTTTCTGTCATCCTCCGTTTCGGTTTTTTTGTTTTTTTTATTGCCGGACGCGGCTTCCTCGCCTATATTAATGAAAATTTTCAATCAGCGGCGAAAGGACGCGGCAGGAAGTCATGGGACCGGGAGACCTCATTCGCATCGAAGTGGAAAAATGCGTTTTCGGCGGCGATG
>CASFXO010000295.1 GCA_949298665.1 uncultured Lentisphaeria bacterium | reverse complement strand
GACAACCGCCCGTTGAAATTCGACGAATTCGAAGCACTCAAGGGCGACACCATTTACGTCTCGGCCACCCCCGGCCCCTACGAACTGGCGCGGGGCGGCCAACCGGTCGAACAGGTTGTGCGCCCCACCGGCTTGCTGGATCCGCTCATCGAAGTCCGCCCGCTGGAAGGACAGATCGACGACGCGATGGCGGAAATCCGCGCCGTCGCCGCCCGGGGCCAGCGGACGCTGGTCACCACCATGACCAAGAAAAGCGCGGAACGGCTGGCCGACTATCTGACGGAACTGGGCATCAACACCAGTTATCTGCATTCCGAAATGGATGCGCTGGAACGGGTCCGGGTGCTTTCCCGGCTGCGGGCGGGCGACTTCGACTGCCTGATCGGCATCAACCTTCTGCGGGAAGGGATCGACCTGCCGGAGGTGGCGCTGGTAGCGATCCTGGACGCGGACAAGGAAGGGTTTCTACGCTCGGAACGCTCTCTGGTGCAGGTCGCGGGCCGCGCCGCACGCAATGCCGACGGCCGGGTCATCCTCTACGGGGACACCGTCACCCCGAGCATGAAGGCACTGATCGAAGGCAGCGCCGCGCGTCGCGCCCGGCAGGAGGAATACAACCGCCGAAACGGCATCGTTCCGAAAACCATCGTACGCAATGTCACCCCGACGATCAATGAAATCGTAACCGCGGGCGCACCGGTCAAAAAACGTCCGGTCCCCGTTCGGCTGGCCGGCACCGTTCTGGATGCGGCCGGCACGGCCGACGGCGCGGTGGATTTCGACCGTCTGGGGCTGAATGCGCAGGAACTGGAACAGTTGACCGCCGAGCTGGAAAAGGAAATGCTCGAAGCCGCCGAAGCGCTGGAATTCGAACGTGCCGCCGATCTCCGGGACCGTCTGAAAGCCCTGGGCAAACTGGCCGCGCCGAAAAAGTAATTTTTCCCCGGGCGTACCCCCATGTTTCGAGAATACGGACGTTGCTTGCCCTTCTCCCCCCAACCCGCGCCGTCAACCATTGCGGCCGGGACCGAAACGACGGATCTTTCCGTCATTTTTAAAAAATGACGGACATTTTTTCAATCCACTGATTCGCAACAAAAAATACATACCCCCCATCCCGCAATCCGGTCTCAAAAAAAAAACAGTCCGGAATCCCATCGGGATTCCGAACTGTTCCGTCATGTCGAAACGCTGCGAATTCCGCCCCGTTATTTCTTCAACCGCCAGTCCAGCGCGCCCACCGGGCAGGCGTTGATGCATTCGCCGCACTCCGCACAGCTTTCCGGGAAGCCCCGGTCGAAAGCGGTTCCCACATAGGTGAAAAATCCGCGCCGCTTCGGCGACAGCAACGAAAGATTCACCACCTCCGAACACACCTTCACGCAGATGCCGCATTTGATGCATTTGCCGCGGTCCTGGATGATCACCGGATGCCGGGTATCGTACACGACCGGCAGTTTTTCTCCCGGAATGGCGTCCGGCGAGGCGCCGCAGCGCTCCGCATGCTGCCGCAGTTTGCAGTCACCTTTGGCCGTGCAACTGCACTCGATGCAGCGCGTCCCTTCGCGCCGGATCTGTTCCGGCGTCATGGTG
>CASFXO010000294.1 GCA_949298665.1 uncultured Lentisphaeria bacterium | reverse complement strand
AGTGCCAAGGCCATCAAAATCCCGCAGAACAAGTACGAGCTGAGATAAGGATCGGCATCGCTTCTCCGGGTTTTCGCCGGAGAGGAAGGAGACCCGCGGACGAAGGTCTGCGGGTCTTTTTTTGGGGGAAGGACATCCTTTGGGGGAAAGACATCCGGAGGATGCACTGCCGCCTCTTACGGTAGAGCGAACGGCATTCGCAGCGGTTTAGGGAGGGGGCGAAGGCACAAAAAAACTCCGCGTTGCCGCGGAGTCGGAGGGAACGGATGAACGCCGCTCAGAAATTGATCAGGTCGTCGCAGATCATGGCGTTGTCGTTATCCCGGAAGTCGTTCTTCTCGTACGTCTGGTTTTTCAGGGTCGTCCAGTTCTTGCTGAACTCGGCGAAACGGCCGTCCGGACCGGCGGAAATCAGATCGTAGGATTCCTTGTTGATCTCACCGGGGCAGCGGTAATAAATCTGATTGCCCCAGGCGTCCACCAGATACTGGCATTGGTGAGAGGCGCCGGTATCGACGGTGGTCAGGCTGCGCAGGGATTCCGGGTCCAGTTGTTTGACGAAGTCCAGCATGTAATTGCCCTGCACCTGCATGGCGGTGTTCAATTTGGCTTTGGGGCTGTCGCCGGACTCCGCGTCATTGATCCCGGGCAGATCGCCGTCTCTGTTGAAAAGGTAGATTTTGCCGTCATCGCCCTTGGCGCATGGGGGATAGTAGCCGTATTTCGCCTTCATGTTTTCCAGCGCCACTTCGATCTGTTTCATCGCGGAGCGGGTGGCGGATTCCTTGGCGGAATTCATGGCATAGGAGTACCCGCCCACGCCGATGCCGACCAGAATGCCGATGACCGCGATAACGGCGAGCAGTTCGATCAAGGAGAAAGATTGTCTTTTCTGTTTCATTTTCCTGGGTCTCCGGGTTGTATTGAGGTGCATTCCCGTATATTTTATTGCCGAATGGTAAAAAAAGCAAGATGGATTGGAACAAGATGTATTCGAAATTGGAAATTTATGTGCCGGCCACTCACGCGGAGGCCGTCAAAAACGCCGTTTTCCGTGCCGGTGCCGGGGCGCTCGGACGGTATCGCGCCTGCTGCTGGCAGACCGCCGGGACCGGTCAGTTCGAACCGCTGGAAGGCAGTTCGCCCTTTCTCGGGGAAGTTGGTGTTCCGGAGCGGGTGGAGGAGGTCAAAATCGAGGTGCTGTGTCCGACGGCGCGCATGCCGGAGATCATCCGGGCGCTGCGGGAGGCGCACCCTTATGAAACTCCGGCGTTTCAGTACTGGCCGGTCCAGATCCGCTGAGGGGGATGGGGGAGATGTCCTTATTCATTACCGAACTCTTTGAAAATCCGCGGTTGTTCGCGGCGATTGCCGTGCTGGTGATCTTTTCCATCTGTCTGCATGAGTTCTGCCACGCGTGGGTGGCGTTGAAGCAGGGGGATCCCACGGCGGCGGACCGGGGGCACCTGACGCTCAACCCCCTGCGGCAGATGGGGCTTTTTTCCATCATCACCTTCCTGATGATCGGGATCGCCTGGGGGGCGGTGCCGGTGGATCCGGCGCGGATGCGGCACAAGTACAGCCATCTGCTCGTGGCGCTGGCCGGGCCCGCGGCGAATCTGGGGTTGTTCGTGGTGTTCACCGTGCTGGCGGCCCTGCTGTTCAAGGCGGAAACGTCGAACGGGTTTGCTTTTGCCATGCTGCTGAACGGGGCGATGCTCAATGTGGTGCTGATGATCTTCAATCTGCTGCCGATTCCCGGACTGGACGGCTGGGTGGTGGTGGAAACATGCTTTCCCGGAGTGGTGCGGACAGGATCGGAGGTGGTCCGGGGGGCGTTTTTCATTCTGATTGTGCTGCTGCTGTTCGGATTCCCGTGGTTGTTCAAAATCGGTTCGGTCATGACCGGGTGGCTGTTGAACGGCTGCCTGACGGTATTGGGAGTCTGATTCATGCGGGAACACGGTCCGGTCTGGAGCGTCAGCGACGCCAACAGCGCGGTGCGCGATCTGGTGGAAAACAGCTTCATGCCCTTCTGGCTGCGCGGCGAGATCGGCAATCTGGTCATTCACCGTTCCGGGCATGTGTATTTGTCGCTCAAGGACGAGCGGAGCCAGATCCGCGCCGTCTATTTCGGCGGGGCGGCTGCGGTGCGCGAACTGCAGTTGCAGAACGGTGCACAGATTGAAGCGCATGGGCGTTTGACGGTTTACGAGGTGCGCGGCGAATATCAGTTCGCCATCCGGACGATCCGGCCGACCGGTCTGGGGGAATTGCAGCGCCGGTTCGAGGAACTCAAGCGGAAGCTGGAGGGCGAGGGGCTGTTTGCACCGGAGCGTAAGCGGCCGATCCCCGCGCTGCCGCGCGCGGTGGGGGTGATCACCAGCCCGACCGGGGCGGCGATCCGGGATTTCCTGCAGATTGTCGATCGGCGTTTCCCCAATCTTCCGGTCAGAATCTATTCGGCGCAGGTACAGGGGGCGGGGGCCGCGGCGCAGGTGGCGGCGGGAATTGAATTTTTCAACCGTGCCGGTAATGTGGAGGTGCTGGTCGTCACCCGGGGCGGCGGCAGCATGGAGGATCTCTGGCCCTTCAACGAGGAAGTGCTGGCCCGGGCGGTGGCGGCCAGCCGGATTCCGGTCATCAGCGCGGTGGGACATGAAATTGATTTCACCATCTGCGATTTCGTCGCGGATCTGCGGGCACCCACGCCGTCGGCGGCGGCGGAACTGGTGATCGGGCGGCGCGAGGAGATGGAAGCGACCGTTGACCGGCTCGCGCGATCGCTGCGGCGCGCAGTGGATTTCCGCCTGATGGAGGCGCGTGGAGCACTCGACCGACTGGCGGGGAGCGCCTGTTTCCGGGAGCCCCGGCATCTGATGCAGATGCGGGG
>CASFXO010000293.1 GCA_949298665.1 uncultured Lentisphaeria bacterium | reverse complement strand
CTGAAGCCATGATCGCCCGACTGCGGGGAGAATTGCTGGAATCCGCTTACACCAACTGCGTCGTTGACGCCGGGGGTGTGGGGTATGACGTCTCCATTCCGCTGTCTACATTTGAAAAACTGCCGCACCCCGGAGGCCGGGTGGATCTGTACATTCATACTCAGGTGCGGGAGGACGCGATCGTGCTGTTCGGCTTCGCCACCCGGGAGGAACGGGAACTCTTCCGGCAGCTGCTCAATGTGTCCGGCATCGGCGGGAAACTGGCATTGAACGTTTTGAGTACCATGCCGGTACCGAATTTCTGCGCCGCGATCGCCGCCGGAGACCTGAAACTCCTCAGCCGGATCAGCGGCATCGGCAAACGGACCGCCGAACGCATGGTCGTGGAATTAAAGGAACGTCTGAACGCGCTCGGCGGCGGTGCGCCGACCGCCGCGGATGCGGCGGCGACGCCGGCTCTCGCGTCCGCGGCCAACGACGCGGCCCTGGCGCTGGAACAGCTCGGCTTCAAACGCGACGCGGTGGACAAGACGCTGCGGCGGCTGCTCGCGGAACTCCCGCCCGAAGAGTGCGGTTGCGAAAATCTGCTGCGCCGGGCGTTGCAGCTTCTGAATTTTTAATACGGAAAGGAATCGTCTTCATGAAACATCTGGCAGGGTGTCTGGCCGCGGCGACCGCCGCGCTGCTGCTGGCCTTCGGCTGCGGCGAAAATTCCGGCAAGACGGAAAAAATCAAGATCGGCGTCTCCATTCCCAGCGCGGATCACGGCTGGACCGGCGGCGTGGTCTGGCACGCCCAGCGCGCCAAGGAGGAACTGGAGGCCGCCCATCCGGACGTGGAGGTTCTGATCTCCACCGCCCGCGATGCCGCCGAACAGGTGGACAAGGTGGAAAACCTGCTGGTGCAGGGCATCCGCGCCCTGGTCATCCTGCCGCAGGAACCGGGGCCGCTGACCGGCATCTGCGAACAGGTCAAGGACCGGGGCGTCAAACTCGTCGTCGTGGACCGCGGTCTGGACCGGGACATTCAGGATCTCACCATCGCCGGGGACAATGCCGGTTTCGGGCGGGCCGGAGCGGAAGCGATGGCCGAATTTCTCGGCGGCAAGGGTAAGATTCTGATCATGGAAGGCATTCCCTGCGCGGTCAATTCCGACCGGGTCAACGCCTTCAACGAAGTCATCCGGAAATACCCGGACATCACCGTTCTGGATTCCCAGTCCGCCTACTGGGACCCGGAAAAAGGCCTGAAGCTGATGGAAAACTACCTCCAGAAGTATCCGGAAATCGACGCCGTCTGGGTCGGTGACGACGACGTGCTGCTCGGCGCCCTCAAGGCATACGAGGAATCCGGACGTAAAGATATCCGCTGTTTCATCGGCGGCGCCGGCGCCAAACGGGTGGTGAAAATGGTGCTGGACGGCAATCCGCTCGTGCCGTTCGACGTCACCTATCCTCCGGGCATGGTGGCCACCGGCATGGAACACGCGCTGGCGCTGGCCCGGGGCAAGGCCCTGACCGATCAGAAACGGGTGGTCGTTCCGGCCGAAGTCATCAATCGGGACAACGCCGAAAAGTTCTATTTCCCCGATTCCGTTTTCTGAACTCATGCGCCGCGCTCCGCTCCAGTTTGACGAAGATCCGGCCTATCGCGCGGCGGCGGCGCTGGTCTCGGAACTGCGCGCGGCGGGATTCGGCGCCTGGATCGTCGGCGGCGCGGTGCGCGACCGGCTCTGCGGCAAAAGGCCGGAGGATTATGATCTGGCCACCACCGCGCGACCGGAGGAGCTGACCGCCCGTTATCCGGACTCGTTGAAGCTCGTCGGCGCCAGTTTCGGCGTGGCTTTGCTGGAA
>CASFXO010000292.1 GCA_949298665.1 uncultured Lentisphaeria bacterium | reverse complement strand
GGCCTGAGGCCGGTGGTGGATTTCGATGATCCGCAGTGCGAACGGTACTGGAATCCGGACCGGCCCGGACACGGCTGGTTGACTGTGATTAACCATCGCCGGGAAAGCGTTTCCGGTGAACTGCTCTGTCAGCAGCCGCCCGCCACGGTACAGGCGGTTGCAGGAGAGGGGGAACTTTCCGGAATCCAGCTGGCGCTGGCGCCGCTGCAGGCGGTGATTCTCGAAATCACCTGGTAAGAGAATCTGCCGGGATAATTTCTGCCATGAAAATTCCGATGGGGCATTGATTTTCATCCGCGAGGCAGTGTTGCTGAAACGCCGCGGCAGAGAATGCTCAGGACCGCGAAAAGAAAGTAAGGCGTTTATGGAAAAATTGCAGGAAGCCGATCCGTCCCGGTCGGTCGTGCCGGATTCGACAAACTCCGGAGCCATGGATCTGCACCGGATCCGGCGCCGGGTGCTGCGGGAATTTTCCGTCCGGAAAGGGCGGAGCTGGAGTTATTTCGCACCGGAGTTCCGGGCCGGTGCCGAGTTCCTGCGCGGACTGCCGGATCCCCGGAAGGCGGGCGAAGTATTGTGGCAGACCCGCCGCAAGCTGGTGACGAAAATCACCGTGCCCGCCGCCGCCGGAAGCGATGAGATCGTGTATAAATCCATGGCGCCCAGACGCCGGTTTCTTTTCGGCCCGTCTCCCGCGCTGGCGGAATCGATCAATTACCGGATGCTGGCGCTGGCCGGGTTTCCCATGGCGGAGCTGCTCGGAGCAGGGGAGGAACGCCGTTTTTTCTGCTGGCGGAAGGCTTTTCTTGTTACCCGCTTTGTGGCCGGGAGCCGCGACGGTCGGGCGTTTCTGGACGGCGGCGGCCGGGAGCGGTGGGCGGAACAGGATGAATTTGTCCGGGGATGTCTGCGCCATCTGGCGCGGCTGCACGATCTGCATTACTTTCACAAGGGCTTCAAACCGTACAATATTCTCTGGTGCAAACCGGCGGCGGACGTCCCCATGCAACTGATTCTGATCGACGTCGCCACCGGGCGGCTGGTACCGGGATGGCGGCTGGCAACGTGCGTCAAACGGGATCTCGGGGACTTTTTCGAAACATTCGTGCTTGCTCCGGAAGAGCTGGCGGAGTACGTCCGGTTTTACCGGGAATGCCGGACCCGGCGCCGTCCGCCGGAAGACCTTCCGGAACAGCTTCTCACCCTGTTGGAGGCGCGTCGCAAAAGGAAACGGCATTGAGCGCCGACGGCACGTCCCCGTTGCGACCGACCGGACGTGCCGCAAGTCGCGCCCGGCGGCCCCCCGTGGGAAAACGGAAAAGGGTTCGCCGGTGTCGCCGCCCGGCGGTTGTCAATCCGCTTGCCGGATCAGGCGCCGCACCTGTTTCCCGGGGCCGCCTGGCAGGATTTCACCTGCGTAAGACGCTTCGGTCCCGGCCGGGGCCCGCCATTCCAGAACATCGCCATCCAACCGCAGTTCGATGGGGCCGCGGGGCGTCGGCTGGCGACACTCCAGCCATTGCAGACCGGCCGGCTGCGGATCGATGATGAAACGGGTAAAGCCCGGCGCCAGCGGCCGGATTCCGCACAAATGCCGGATGACGATGTTGGCCGGGGCGGTGCCCCACGGATGGTTCCAGTCCTGATTGGGTTTCCAGCGGTCTCCCCAGCTTTCCATGGTGATCGTCGAGCCTTCCCGGAGCATGTTCAGCCAGCTGCGTTCGCCGTCGTCGGTCATCAGTTTGAGCGCGTGGTCGCTCCAGCGGTGGCGGTAGCACGCTTCCAGCAGGAACTGGGCTCCGAAGACGCTGCAGGCCATGCCGCGTGAGAACAGCAGTTCACGATGCGTCGGAATTTCCCCGGCATCCGTCAGACCGGCGCACAGCGCGAACATGGCGGTGTGCAGCGCGGTGTGCTGCGAGTTCTCCGAGTCCACAAACAGCCCCTCCCGCAGCAGCCTGGCGCGGATCGCCCGGCGCAATGCCGTGGCCCGCTCCCGATAGGAACTTTGTCCGGTCAGTTCATGCATGGCCAGCAGCGCGAGGTACAGACAGGCGTTCGGCACGAAATTGGTTTTCCCGAGTTCATAATGGTCGCGCTCTGTTTCCGGCCAGTCGATCAAGTCGCGGATCGGACCGGAAATCACGATCCCTTCCT
>CASFXO010000291.1 GCA_949298665.1 uncultured Lentisphaeria bacterium | reverse complement strand
CTGTTGCTGGTGCTGTTGCTGGCGGCGGTAGTCGGACTGGGGTGGCTTGGGATCGTGACTGCCGGTCGGCTGCTGTTCACCCGGAATGACCATTTCCGGTTGCGGCGCTTCGAGCTGCGCACCAACGGGCCCGGCTACTGGTCCGGCCGCGGCGACCGGCTCGCCGCCGCGCTGGACCTGAAAGTCGGCGCGGACAATATCTTCGCCCTGGATCTCGGCGAAATCCGGAAACGGCTGCTTCAGATTCCCGCTGTCGAAAGCGCGGAAGTCAGCCGGGTACTGCCGGATACCATCGCGGTCTCCATCGTCGAGCGCATTCCCCGCGCTTCGCTGAACAATCCCCGTTCGGAATGGGTGGTGGACTCTCATGGTGTGGTCATGTCGCGCTTTGAGGCGATGACGATTCCGGTGCGGTTGCCGGTGATTACCGGATTCAGAGCGGGAGACGTTCCGACGCCGGGAACGGTTTTCAAACCGGCGCTGCCGGCACTGGAGCTGCTGATGAGTACGATTCGCAGTTATCCGGATATTTCCATTATTTACATAAACGTGGCGACTCCGGGCAAACTGGAGTTCTCTCTGCGCTACCGGAACCAGCATCTGTATCGGGCGATCATGCCGGACCGGGGGCGCACCGGCTATCTGCTGGGAATGTTGCAGAGCGCCATCATCAGTGCGCAGCGCAGCGGCGATACGCGCAGTACGTTTGATCTGTCGTTCGACGGCAGTGTGATTTTACGCTGAAGGCCAATCGATCATATGATCGTTCAATCTCAAGAGACAGGAGCGGATATGAAAAATCAGGTGGTGTTGTTTCAGGGCGATTCCATTACCGACTGCGGCCGGGGCCGCGACACGGAACTGCCGAATGATCAACTGGGCGCGGGATACCCGGCCATGGTCGCGGCGCGGCTGCGTGCCGACCGTCCCGGCGAGGACCTGCGGTTTTTCAATCGCGGCATCAGCGGCAACCGGGTGGTGGATCTCTACGCCCGCTGGAAAATCGACGCCGTCAATCTGAATCCGGACGTGTTGAGCATTCTGATCGGCGTCAACGACACCTGGCACGAATTCGAACGGAACAACGGGGTGGAGGTCGAGCGATACGGGGAATTCTACCGGATGCTGTTGAACTGGACCGTGACGGCCCGACCGGGGATCCGGCTGCTGCTGATCGAGCCGTTTGTGCTGGAAACCGGGGTGGTGACTTCGGAATGGGTGGCGGAAATCAATCAGCGCCGTCGGATTGTCCGGCAGCTGGCGGAGGAATTTCATACCGCTTTTGTCCCGGCTCAGGAAATTTTCGACGCGGCGCTGCGGGAAGCTCCGGCGGACTACTGGCTGGGAGACGGTGTGCATCCGACCGCGGCCGGGCATCAGCGCCTGGCCGACGCCTGGATCGAGGCGGCGAAGGACTTTTTCTGAGTTTTCGGACGGAAAGGAAACCGCGGAGAGAGGCTGATTCCTGGTGGAGGAAGAACTCTCTCTGCGGTTTTTTCTTGAAGAATTATTCTGAAAAATATTTGCAGGATCCGGGACCGTCGTTTATATTCCTCCCGAAGCATCCGGATTCCAACCCCTGAAGCGAAGGAAAAGAACCATGCTGGAGCTTGCCCTGACCGTCGACGGCCTCATTGACGGCACGCCCGCGCTGACTGCGGCGGGCGCCTTGACCGGCAATGAAAGTTTTCTGATTTCCAATTTGTGGGGACACGAATATCTGACGACGGTTTCCGGCGGTCGTTATTTCGCGGACGTGGAGAAGACCATCACCGACGAGGGAGACGACGATCTCTGCTGGGCCGCAGCCGCCGTCAACATTCTGACCTGGGGCGGATGGACGGTCAACGGCATGGCCGATTTCGCCAATGAAGACCGGGCATTCGATTATCTGCGCAGTTTCTGGCCGGACGCGGGCGGTTTTCCGGAGTCCGGCGCCTACTGGTGGATTGCCGGAACGGTGTACTGGGGCGCACCTTATGAAGCCACGCCCGGGGGGGGTGGTTTTTTCCCGGGACTCAATCCCGCCGATTTCGTGGTTTATCGGCAGACGGCGGGATATTCCTTTGAGGAGGTTACCGGCCGGCTGAGCGGTTTTTTTCAGGCGGGATACGGCATTACGCTCAATCTGCAGGGGGCGATCGCCCATGCCATTACCGCCTGGGGATTTGAACGGATCGACAACCGTTTCTACCTTTGGATCAGCGATTCCGATGATGACAAGAATATCGTGACCGATGACCGGGCGGACGCCCGCAACTACCTCTATCGCGTGGAGGTCCGGTATGACGCCCGTTACGGGTATTGTTATTTGTCGAACTACCACGGTCTGGGAAACAGCGTCTATCTTTACAGCTTCACTGCGATCAAGCAGTACGACAAAGTGTTTTCCGGTGAGGACGAAACCCGGGCGGACGCCCGGACGATCACCCACATCGCCGGTGCCACCGTCCAGCGTTACGGCAATATCGATGCGGCAGGGGACAATGACTATTATCGTTTCACCGCCCGGGAGAGCGGCGAGATCGTCATTTCGGTCGATATGATGAAGACGTATTCCACCGGGGCGGTGCAGTTGACCGTCTACCGCGGCGACGAGGAACTTTTTACCTCGGTGGTAAGCCCCCATGTCAGCTGGACGCTGAATGCCGAGTACGGTGTTGACTATTACCTTGAAATCACCGGGACACCCGGAGGCGGGACGGGCACCGGGGACAACACCTATATCGTCACCCTGAGTCCGCCCTCCGTGCCGGAGGCGCCGCTGCCGGACAACCTGAATGCCGAAACCGTCAGAGGCGTGGTGTCGCTGTCCTGGGACGGGCAGCAGGACGGGGCGCTGCGCTATGTGCTGGAATTTTCCACCACAGCCGGTTTTCTGAACGGTACCATCGTCAAGACCGCCTGGACGACGGAAACGACTTTCACCACGGACGAGTTGCCGGAGGGCAGTTATTACTGGCGGGTCAAGGCGGGCATGGATGGTCAATGGGTCTACGGATATGCCGTGACCGTGGACCGGACGCCGCCGGAACGGGTATTCGACTTCGCCGCGACCTCCCGGGAGGGAGCGCTGGTCTGCACCTGGCGGTATATGGCGGATCAGGATTCGCTGCTGTACATGCTGGAGTATTCGGAAACCGAGGATTTCTCCGATGCGGTTTCTCAGGAAGTCTGGCAGGGCGAGGCGAAAATTCCGATTGACCGGGAAGGGTATTACTGGGTGCGCCTGCGGGCGGTGGATCGCAGCGCCAACGAAGGGGCGTGGAGCCCGGCCAAAAAGGTCTATCACGACCTGACCGGACCGAATGCGCCGCAGACCTGGGACGCGCGTGTTTACGGAGATACGGTCCGGTGCGAATGGAGCAAGTCCGTGGATCTTTCCGGAGTGCGGGAGTATGAGCTGGAATATTCGCTCAACGCGGATTTCAGCGAAGCGCAGACCCGGTACTCGGCGGATTCCAAACTGACGCTTTTCACCATGCCGGCCGGACTCTGGTACTGGCGGGTGCGCGCGGTGGACAACGCTGGAAACCGCAGCGAATGGAGCGTCGTCCGTGAAATCCGGGTGGCGGTTACGGCCCCGGAAACCGCGCCGCCGGAGATTGCCGGCGACCGGGTGACGCTCCGCTGGAGCGCCGTCGCCGGAAGACGTTACCGCGTGCAGTACAGTACTTCCGCCGACTGGGACAATGCGCCTTCGGAATGGGTGGAAGGCGGGAGTTTGACGCTGGTGAATCTGCGTGGTGACCAGTTGTACTGGCGGGTTATGTATGTGGATGAAAACGGTCTGGAGAGCGGCTGGACCAACGGGACGGCGGTCGCATTGAATCCGGTTTCCTATGAAACCGCGGAAGCCATCGACGGCGGCGCGGGCGATGACCGGATCTTCTTCGCGGCGACGGACTTCCGGTGGAGCGGCTGTTACCGGGCCCGTTACGCGGGCAGTCCGGACCACCCGGAGGAGGGGGAAACGGTTTCGCTGGGGGGATTGAACCGCTCCTATGACCGTTTTGACGGCGGGACCGGGTATGATGTGCTGGAACTGACCGGAGAAGGCGATGCCCTGCTGCTGGACAACCGGTATCTGCCGGCTCCCGGAACCGCCGGAACTCCCCGGCTGGCGAACATCGAGGAAATCCGCGCGGGCGGCGGCGACGATGTGGTGGATCTCAGCAGTTCGACGCTGGCTTACGGCGACGTGGTGATCCGCGGCGGCGACGGCGACGACGTGCTCTGGAGCGGCGGCGGGAACGATCTGCTGTTCGGAGATGCCGGTGCGGACGTCATTCTGGGGGGCGACGGGAACGACTTTCTCAACGGCGGCTCCGGTGCGGACCGGCTGGCGGGCGGACGGGGAGATGACCTTTACGTGGTCGATCAGGCTGGGGACCGGACCGTGGAACGGGCGGGGGAGGGGGTGGACACCGTGTTGTCGTTCTGCGACTGGAAACTGGCGGATCACGTGGAAAATCTGAAACTTCTGGGGACCGGCGACCTGTGTGGGGAGGGAAACTCCGGCGACAACCGGCTGTACGGAAATTCCGGCGACAACCGGCTCCTGGGCGGAGGCGGTACCGACACCTTTGTCTTCACGCCGGACTGGGGGACGGATACGGTGAGCAACACCGATGGCGTCATGGTGCTGTTTTTCGCCGGGGGCATTACCGAGACGGCGCTGTCGGTGGAGCGGCAGGGGGACGACCTCGTCGTCTCTCTGGATGGTTCCCGGGTGACCGCCTGCGACTGGTATCTGAATGAAAACGCTCACCGGATCGTCTGCGGGGAAGATCCGCTTCTGCCGCTGCTGACGGCACTGGAAGAGAGCGGCTGCACGGCTTCAGCGACCGACCTTGCCGACTGGGAACGCCTGTCTTCCGACGAAAAGCGGGCTCTGCACGGTCTGCTGGCGTGATTTTTCAGTCTTCCTGTTCCCGGTGCCGGTATACCGACTGGAGCAGTCCGAGCGCCGCCATGCCGGTCAGGATGAAGGAGCCGCCGTAGCTGACGAACGGCAGCGGCAGCCCGGTAACCGGCGACAATCCGACGCTCATGCCGATGTTGACGTAAACGTGCGTGAACATCATCGTGCCGATACCGATGCACAGATAACGTCCGAACGGGTCTGTGGTAATGACGGCCGTGCGGATGATGGAATAAAACAGGAGCAGATAGACTCCCAGCAATACCAGACAGCCCAGAAATCCCGTTTCCTCGGCGATGACCGAAAAGATGAAGTCGTTGTTGGAAACCGACTGCGGCAGGAATCCCAGCAGATTCTGCGTTCCCTGACCGATGCCTTTGCCGGTCATGCCGCCGGAGCCGACGGCGAGCTTGGCTTGAAATTGATTGTAGCCGCGGTGTGCCAGGTCCCGTTCCGGATCGAGAAACGTCAGGAGCCGTTCCTTCTGGTATCCGTGCAGCAGCGGGTGAATGCCGTAGGTGATGGTCTCTTTTCCCTGTGCGTCGATGGAGCGGTTCGGCAGGAATTCGTTGATCACTCCCACCGTAAAGACGATCAGCAGAATGCCGGATGCCCAGATGAGAATTTTCCAGCGGATGCCGGCCACGAATATGATCGCCGCTCCGATCGGCGGCAGGATCAGGGCGCTGCCCAGGTCCGGCTGTTTGACGATCAGCAGGAACGGCACCGCCACCACTATTGCCGCCACCCCCAGGCCGAGCAGCTGGCCGGACCGGCGGCTGCCGCCGCGTTCCCCCTCGTCATCAATGGCGAACATCCGGCTGGAAAACAGGGCGGATAACACCATGACCACCGCCACCTTGGTCATTTCCGAGGGTTGCAGCCGCATGCCCAGCCCCGGCACGTGAATCCAGCGCTGCGCCCCGAAAACCGTGACGCCGATCAGGAACACCATGACCAGCAGCACCAGACAGCCCAGATAAAAAACGATGGAGGGAATCAGCAGTTTGCGATAATCCACCAGCGAAAGAACGAGATAACAGCAGAAACCTGCGGCGATCCATTGCAGTTGCTTCAAATACAACCCCGCCGCCCAGGCGGTACCGATCTGGATGCCGGTGGAATGAATGAACAGTACTCCGATTCCCAGAAGCACCCCCATGGCACCGATCTGAACATAATCGAATCCGGCGAGAAAATGCAGCAGCATTTTGACGCCGCCTCCGGTGTCTCCGGTTTTTCTCTTCATGCCGACGCCATTCCGAAAAAAACGTTTTCGGAAAAAAAGAACCGGGAGGCCTCTGCCCGCCGGTCCTTTTATTTCGTCCGATGCCATCAACGCGTCAGACCTCGAAGGTCTGGTCCCGGCGGGGACCGACGGAAACGATCGCGATTTCCGCCCGGACCAGTTCCGCCAGTCGTTGCAGATATCGGCGGGCATTTTCCGGAAGCTCATCCCAGCAGGAGACGTTCTCGGTACTGCACTGCCAGCCGGGGAGCCATTCGTAAACCGGTTTCGCCCTGGTCAGCGCCTCGGTGGAAGCCGGGAAATAGGGTGTCCGGATGCCGTCCACTTCATAAGCGGTGCAGATGCCGAGTTCCGGCAGCTGGTCCAGCACGTCCAGTTTGGTGATTGCCAGCTTGTTGACGCCGCTGATCATGCAGGAATATCCGGCGGCGACCGCGTCGAACCAGCCGCAACGGCGGGGACGGCCGGTGGTGGCGCCGAATTCGCGGCCCACCTGTCGCAGAGTTTCTCCCGCCTGATCAAAAAGTTCCGTCGGGAACGGACCTTCGCCGACGCGGGTGGTATAGGCTTTGAGCACGCCCCAGACGTCGCCGACGTGACGCGGAGCGATCCCGGCTCCGGTGCAGGCGCCGCCGGCGACGGTGTTGCTGCTGGTTACGAAGGGATAGGTGCCGTGGTCGATATCCAGCAACCCGCCCTGGGCCCCTTCGCAGAGGATCTTCTTACCTGCCCGGATCGCTTCATTGATGGAAACCACCGTGTCGCCGACGTAAGGGGCGAGATAACGCGCGGCCTCGGCCACCTGGAGCCATTCGGCGTCAATATCCAGAGGATCCATTCCGGCCTCGACGAAGAGGCGATTGTATTTCGCCGCCTGTTCCCGGAAGAGCCGTTCCAGCCGTTCCGGTTCGGTCAGGGCGATGCCGCGGATGCCGCAGCGATGCGCCTTGTCGGCGTAGGCCGGACCGATGCCGCGCTTCGTCGTACCGATCTTGCCGGCGCCGGCGCCGGATTCCCGGAGCGCGTCCGCGCGCTTGTGGTATTCGAAAATCAGGTGGGCGCGGTTGGACAGCTCCACACCGGAAACATCAATGCCCCGGCGGGTCAGGTCCTGCATTTCCTGCATCAGTCCGACGGGATCCACCACCACGCCGTTGGCGATCAGGCACTGGACGCCGGGACGGAAAATGCCGGAAGGAACCAGATGCAGCACGTATTTTTCACTGCCGATTTCCACGGTGTGGCCGGCGTTGTTGCCGCCCTGAAACCGCACTACCATATCCACATCCCGGGTCAGGACGTCGATCAGTTTTCCCTTGCCTTCGTCACCCCACTGGGTGCCCACCAGAATATCTACCGGCATGCTGGATTCCCTTTGAATTCTGAGAATTGGATTTCTTGAAAAATCAAACACGCCATAAAATAATCCGCTTTCCGTAAAAATCAATGCATCCCCCTTCAAAAAACCGGTTGATTTTATCATCCAAGGCAGTATTTTATAAAAAAGTCGAAATGCCAACACAAGGTTCTGTCGAAGAGGAGTTCAGAAGTCATGACAGCCAGAGTCGAAGAAATGCGGGAAGCGCTTCAGCGCATGGGAGAAAAAGCCGTGAAAGCCAGCCGGGCCCTGGCCGTTCTGGCCCCGGCGGCCAAAGCCGCCTGTCTGAACCGTATGGCGGATGAGCTCGAAAGCGCCCGGGAGTCGATCAAAAAAGCCAATTCCCTGGATATGGACGGCGGTCTCAAGTCAGGACTGACCAGCGCCATGCTGGACCGGCTGCGACTGGACGATGCCCGGATCGACGGCATGGCGCTCGGGTTGCGGGAAGTGGCCGCTCAGACGGATCCGGTCGGCCGGGTGATTTCCAGCGTGGTGCGCCCCAACGGACTGCGGATCGACAAAGTGACGGTGCCGCTCGGGGTGATCGCCATCATCTATGAATCCCGTCCGAATGTGACCGCGGACGCGGCGGGCATCTGCATCAAGGCCGGCAACGCGGTGATTCTGCGGGGAGGCAGTGAGGCGTTCCATTCCAATCAGGCCATTGCCGAGGTGTTGAACCGGGCGGCGATCCTGTCCGGGCTGCCGGACGGCGCGGTGCAGCTGCTGCCGTGGACGGACCGCGCAGCGGTCAATCTGATGCTGAAGATGGACCGTTACATCGATCTGGTCATTCCGCGCGGCGGCGAAGGGTTGATCCGGGCGGTCATGGCGGAATCGACGATTCCGGTGATCAAGCATTACAAGGGTGTCTGCCATCTGTTCGTCGACCGCGAGTGCGATCTGGACATGGCCGTGAAGATCGTCGAAAACGCCAAATGTCAGCGCCCCAGCGCCTGCAACGCGCTGGAAACGCTGCTGATCGACCGGCGGATCGCGGAATGGTTCATCCCGCCGTTTCTGGAGTCGATGCGCCGCAATCATGTGGAACTGCGCGGCGGGTACGAATTCCGGAAACTGGTGCCGGAGGCCAAACCGGTGTCGGAGGACGATCTGCACAACGAATATCTGGATTATATTCTATCGGTGCGGATCGTGGATGACGTGGATCAGGCGATCGATCACATCAACACCTATGGATCCAAACACAGCGACGGCATCATCAGTTCGATTCCGGAAAACGTGGAAAAATTTTTCGCCAACGTGGATTCCTCCACGGTCTATCACAATGCGTCGACCCGTTTCACCGACGGCGGCGAATTCGGCATGGGGGCGGAGATCGGCATCAGTACCGACAAACTGCACGCACGCGGACCGATGGGCGCGGACGAACTGACTTCCACCAAGTTTATCGTGCGCGGCGAGGGCCAGATTCGAGTCTGAGCGGGGGGAAAAGACAATAGCGTCCGCCGAACCGGCGCGGGGGGATAGCCGTGGCGCCGCACACCGTCCCGGAAACCTTCATACACCATGAATGCGAAAGTCAAAGGCGTGCTGGCCGGTGCCGTCGCGGCGGCGACCTACGGTATGAATCCGTTGTTCGCCCTGCCGCTTTACCGGGAAGGGATGACGGTCGATTCGGTATTGTTTTACCGTTATGCGCTGGCGATCGTCCTGCTGGGAGTGGTTATGAAATACCGGCGGGAGTCGTTCCGGCTGACGGTGCGGGAAACGATGATGCTTCTGTGCGGCGGATTGCTTTTTGCCGGATCATCGTTGTTCCTTTTTCTCAGCTACCATCACATGGATGTGGGGATCGCTTCGACGCTGCTGTTCGTGTATCCGGTGATGGTGGCGGTGATCATGGCGGTTTTCTTCCGGGAAAAACCGACGCGGATGACCCTGTGCAGCATCGCTCTGGCATTGTGCGGAATCGCGCTGCTTTACCGCGGCGGCAGAGGCGGAACGCTGAGTCTGACGGGAGTGGCGCTGGTGCTGACGTCGGCATTGACCTACGCGCTCTACATGGTGCTGGTGAACCGGAGTGCCTTGAAGAACATGCCGGGCATGAAACTGACGTTTTATTCGCTGGTGTTCGGGCTCCTGGTCTTTCTCTGGCGTCTGGACGGCGGTCCGGCGCTTCAGGTGATTCCCTCCTGGACGGGCTGGGCCAACGTTCTGTCGCTGGCGCTGCTGCCGACGGTTCTGTCGCTCTGGTGTACGGCGCTGGCCATCCATCTGCTGGGGCCGACGCCCACGGCGATTCTCGGTGCGCTGGAACCGGTAACCGCGGTGTTTTTCGGCGTGACTGTATTCGGAGAGGCGCTGACGCTCCGGCTCGTGGCCGGGATGACGCTGATCATCGTTGCGGTAACGTTGATCATTGCCGGCAAAGAGGTGCAGGAATTCATCCGGAGTCGTCGTGAGGTCCGCATCAATGCCGGACGGTAACGGTACCGCGTACCATATCTGACGCGGTGTTTTTTTCTACTTAATCATTTTTTTCGGACACCGGTGTGGTCTGTCCGGTGGCCGGATCATAGCGGAGCAGCTCCTTTCGACCGCGGGGGCCGATGCAGTCAAGCAGCAGTGTCCGGCCGTCCGGGCTGCTGCGCAGTCCGGCGACG
>CASFXO010000290.1 GCA_949298665.1 uncultured Lentisphaeria bacterium | reverse complement strand
TCTTTTCGAATATATTCCACCATGGCGTTGTATTCGGGGGAACCGAACTTCATATAGCGGTCGAGGGTTTTCCGGGTGATTTCACCTTTTTCCAGATGGGCGATGGCGCGCCGGGCGGCAAGGTCCATTTCCGATTTGGACCGGGAGAAATTCAGGAAAGGGCAGCCGAACAGGAGCGGCGGACAGGCGGAACGCATATGCACTTCCCGGGCGCCGCGTTCATAAAGACGCTTCACCGTGTCGCGCAGCTGGGTGCCCCGCACGATGGAGTCGTCGCAGAAGAGCAGCCGTTTCCCTTCGATCTGGTCCTGTACCGGGATCAGTTTCATGCGGGCGACCAGGTCGCGCATCTGCTGGTTCTGAGGCATGAAGGAACGCGGCCAGGTCGGTGTGTATTTGACGAATGCCCGCAGATAGGGTTTATGCGCGGCGTTGGAGTAGCCGATGGCGTGGGGGATCCCGGAATCGGGAATGCCGCAGACCGAATCGATCTCCACATCGTCGTCGCCGGCAATGATGGCGCCGTTCCGACAACGGGCGATTTCGGCATTGACCCCCTCGTAGGTGGAGGAGGGATATCCGTAGTAGACCCAGAAGAACGCGCACATTTTCATGGTGTCGCCCGGCGCTTTTTTCTGAACGACGCGATGGTTGGTGATGTGGACGATCTCTCCGGGACCGAGTTCGTACTTCTGGTGGTAGTCCAGATTCGGGAACGCGGTGCTTTCCATGCTGACGGCCAGTGCCTCGTCCTTTTCACCGATGATGACCGGGGTGCGTCCGTAGCGGTCGCGTGCGGCGTAGATGCTTTCTCCGTGGAGCAGCAGCATGGAGCAGGAACCGTCGATCACCCGCTGCGCCAGCTCGATGCCGGCGGGAATGCTGTCCGCCCGGTTGATCAGGGAGGCGACCACTTCGGTGGGGTTGAGTTCTCCCTCGCTCATCTCCGCGAAATGGATGTGGCCGCGTTCAAAGGCCTGTTGTGCCAGTTCCTCCAGGTTGTTGATCCGTCCGACCGTGACGATCGAATAGGTTCCGAAGCGGGAGGTGATGATCAGGGGCTGATCTTCATAGTCGCTGATGATGCCGATGCCGCAATTACCTTTGAAGTCGTCCAGATCCTCGTCGAATTTGGACCGGAACTGGGCATTGGTGATGTCGTGAATTCTGCGGACGATTTTGCCGTCCGGCCCGAGGACCGCCATGCCGCCGCGTTTGGTGCCGAGGTGTGAGTGATAATCGGTTCCGTAGAACAGGTCGCATACGCAATCCTCTCTGGAAACCACGCCGAAAAAACCGCCCATGAAAAGCCACTCCCGTATTGACCGTAAGAAGAATCAGAATGATGAACCGCCGGTCCCCCCTCCCATTGCGCCTGACGGCCTTCATACAATAACCTCTTTTCGGGAATTCTGCAAGAAATCCGGCTTGCTTTTTCCGGCAAAATGTGTTAGCGTGAAAGAAAAATCCGTCGGTTTCCGATCGGCTCCGGGGAGTGGATGTCGGACGAAAACGGTCGGGAATCGCAGGAGGCCGAAAATGAAAAAAAGCGCCTGGTTGCTGTTGCTGCTGGGAATGTGCCTGGGGCGGTTGTCGGCGGAAGAGCCCGCCGTCCCTCCGGTGCGCGTGATATCGCTTTCTCCGGCCCTGACCGAGCTGATCTGCCATCTCGGCGGAGAGTCGTTGCTGGTGGCCCGGAGCCGGGCGTGCGATCGGCCGGCATCCGTGACCGCGCTGCCGGTGGCGGGGGATTTCGGCACGCCGGAGCTGGAACGGGTGGTGGCGGTCCGGCCGGATCTGCTGGTGGCCGATATGCTGCAGATGGAAACGGTTCGGGCGACGCTGGAGGATCTCGGCGTGACGGTGCTGGTGCTGCCGCTGCGGAATTTTACCGAATACCGGCAGGCGGTGGCGGAGCTGGGCCGGCGTCTGGGATTGCGGGAAGCGGCGGCGCGGGAGCTGGAACGGGTGGAACGGACGCTGGCGGAATATCGGGGAATGGATGTTTCCGGGAAGCGGCCCCGGGTGTGGTTTCTGGCGTGGCACGATCCGTGGATGACGCCGGGGAAGCGGGCGTTCATGACGGAAATGGTGGAACTTGCGGGAGGCCGGAGCATTGGAGCGGAGCGGGACTGCGAATATTTCGCCGGTTCCGTCGAATGGGTGTTGCAGCAGCAGCCGGAGGTGATTCTTTATCCGGGGGCCGCGGGGAGGCGGGCGGAATTCGTCATGCCGGAGTGGTGGAAGCTGTTGCCGGCGATTCGGAACGATCGTTTTTTCCGCCCGGAGGATGAATCGCTGTTCTTCCGGCTCTCGCCGCGGTTTCCGGAGACCCTGCGCCGGTTGCGGCACTGGCTTCATCCGCGGGAAAAAAAGCAGCCCGGAACTTCGGAAAAGCCCCGGGCCGCCACTTGAAATTCCGTAAAAGCCGGAATTATTTCTTCGCCTTTTCCCAATCTTCCTTGCTGACGAAGGCGGTCAGGCTGCGGCCATCTTTCGTCTTGGCCTTGAAGGCATAGCGCTTGCGGGTGCCGGTTCCGTAGGTGACGAAATCGGAAACTTCGGCGGTGACTTTGGCCTTGGCCTTGACATCATAGAATGAATGTTTCATGGTTGCCTTCTTCCTTTTTTTGGGGTTGGAGGTTTCACTGCTACTAATTATAACGCGCGGCAGGGCAATAACAAGTCGAAATCGGCGGTTTTTCCGAAAAAAACGGAAAAAACTTGATTTTTTTGTTTTTCTTGTATGAAATATTCGATTTACGACGGGGG
>CASFXO010000289.1 GCA_949298665.1 uncultured Lentisphaeria bacterium | reverse complement strand
GCCACCAACACGGAAATGTTGAAGTATTGGATTGCGGTGGAATAGCCACTTTTGACGAAGAGTCGCTGAACAGAGGAATGGCATGTTGAAAATTCCGGTGATCGATTGCACGGATCTGTACCATCCGCATCAGGACCCCGGCGACAATTTCGATTTGATCGCGGCTTACGGTCTGCCGGAAATCGATTTGCGTGGGGTGGTGCTGGACGTTACCGAACGCTTCCGGCTGCCGCCGGGAGAGCGCGGAGAGGACGGGCAGGCTACGGACTCCGGCGGGCCGCGTGAACCGGGAATCGTGCCGGTCACGCAGCTCAATTATATTTTCGGCCGGGCGGTGCCGTATGGGGTTTCTCCGTTCACGCCGATGCGGTCCATCGGGGACCGCATGGAGCGCGGCAATGCCTTCTACGAATCGGCGATCCATCTGATCTTGAAGATTCTGCGTGAGGCGGAAGAGAAGGTGGACATTCTCATTTTCTGTTCCTGCCGGTCGGTGGCGGCGGCCTTCAACCGCGATCCGGCGTTGTTCCGGGAAAAGGTCGGCTGCATTCACCTGAGTGCCGGGACTTCGACCGGCGACTGCTTCGAGGTGGACTGGGAAACCGGCGAGCAGTTGCCCGTCGCGCCCGGAGCGCCGGGATATCTGGAATGGAATGTGCAGCTGGATCCGTGCGCATTCGTCGCACTGCTCCGCTCCGGATTGCCGCTGGCGCTTTATCCTTGCGCGTGCGAGCACGGTCCGGTGGCGATGGGCCGGTTCAATACCTACTACCGGCTCCCCGGACTCGGCTTCGTCGCGAATATGCGAAAAGAACTGGCAAGTTATCTCTGCTATGCGTTGTATCGCAAAAACCGGCCGGATTTTCTCCGGGCGGTGACGGAAGCGCCGTCGGAGTCCGAACTGGCGCCGCTGGCCGCCCGGCGGCACAACGTCTGGGAAAGCGCCGTCTGGCAGTGCGTGACGCGCCGGAAATTGGTCCGGCGCGCCGACGGCGGGTTCCGGCTGATTCCGGCGGCGGAAATGCGGGCGGACGACACGGAAATTTCCAGCGGCCTGCGCTCCTGCGTGCTGACCCGGGTGGACGATACCGGGCGTTTCGCCTTTGAACTGACCGACCGGGAGACCGGTACCCGGATCTACTATCGCGACGATCCGGCGCTTTATGCGCAGGCGATGAGCGGGGCGCTGGCGGCGCTGTACACCTCGTTTTGACGGTGGTCGGGGCGAGGGGCGGGGGCCGGTTTTCAGAGGATGAAAGTGCAATAAATCGTAAAAAAGTGTTGTTTTTTCAGGTTTACGTTGCATTATAGTAAAAAACAGAAACGAATTTTCCGGGAGCACTGCGGCGGTGGAGCTGAAGGAAGTCTTTCGGAGGGTACGCTTCGATAACATGAGGACTGGCGGAATGAGAAGAAGGATGATTTGGGGGGTATTGCTGCTGGCGGGGTGGATGGGAGCCGTTTGGGCGGATGACGCCAATCTGCTCAAGGAGCCGCTCACGATCGGCAATCCGCAGACGACGACGCTGAAGGACGGGGTGTACACCATCGTCAATCCCGACGAGAAGACCGTCAGCGTGGTCCGGCAGACGGTGGAACTCAATCAGAAGGAGGTCCAGCCGTTGACGTTCGGCTGCGAGGCCATGGCGGAATCCGTTCCCGGAAAAATGGACGGCAATTTCGGTTGCCGGGTGGATCTGATTCATACTGACGGGAGCCGGACCAACTGGGTGAATTTCGGCTGTACCCCCGGCAGTGACG
>CASFXO010000288.1 GCA_949298665.1 uncultured Lentisphaeria bacterium | reverse complement strand
GGCAGTCGGTGCGGCGGCGGCAATTGGCATGAAGGGGTCCTCCCTGAATGATGGTTATTGCGGTTCAGAATGTCATGACGACTGCGGCGCGGACAGTCCGGCCAGCATCAGACAGCCGAGTGCGATGAAGAAGACTCCGAGAAGGTCGGAGGAACGGTAAAATCCGCCGCCTTTTTTCAGCAGCAGCGCATATCCGGCCACCGCACTCAAGATTCCTCCGGCGAGTCCGGTCAGGCGCATGGTCCAGCCGTTTTGGCGGATTCCCGCCCGAATCAGCAGCTCCACGGCGGCGACCGCCGCCCACAGCCCCGCTCCGGGCAGCGCCTGGCGGTGCCAGGACAGGCCGGAAAGGGGGCGGCAAAAAAACACGACCGTCATGATTGGAATCAGGAGCAGAATGATTTTTTCCGTCCGGCTCAGTCGTTTCCGGAATCGGAGAAACAGCAGCGGTGGAACCAATATCGGCAGCCACAGCACGATCGTCAGCACTTTCGCCGCCGTTTCCGGCGCGGCCAGCAGCAGGCTGCCGAGCAGCAGCGTGGCGCCGGCCCGGCACCAGGGTGCGGGGCCGGTCGGAGCGGTCAGAACGGCGGTCAGTTGGTTGAAGAGGCGTTTCATGAGGCGTTGGCAATGGCGTAGGCGACGACTTTCGCATCCAGACCGTCGCCGCGGTTCAGGGCGTTTTCGAGAAATGGGATCAGCTCCGTTCGAGCAATGGTGAAGCATTCGATGGATTCCGAATCCTCCGGATGGGGAGTCGGGGGCGTTTTCCGGTAGAGTTCGGCGTTGATGTTCATGGTGACGGTGGTGATGGTTTCACCCGACATGCCGGGGGAGTTGTAGGCGGGGGGCAGCGTCCGGACGATGTCGCCGCGGTAGCCGGTTTCCTCAAAAAGTTCCCGGATCGCGGTTTCTTCCGGTGTTTCTCCGGGGTCGATCAGCCCGGCGGGAAATTCGATGAGGTATTTTCCGGCGGGGGGACGGAACTGGCGGACCAGCACGATCCGGTCGTCCGGCTGAAGTACGGCGATGATCATGACCGCGCCGAGGCCGCCGACCCGGCCTGCCGCCTCCCATTTCCGGACCCGGCCCCGGTCGTCCATGAATTCGATGATGTGCAGCGAGAGATGGCGGCCGGCGGCCAGGGGGGTGCGGGTAAGGATCTGTGGTTTTTTCATAATGGCGGTCTTCCGTAGCGGAGTTTTTTTTTATTTTATTGATAATAGATTTGACAATGCGGCAAATGCAAGCTAATTTATAACAAAACTTACGAATGCCTGCGGGGCAGGGACTGTTTTTTACGATTTCCCCAATCTTCTCAGCCATTGGCGGGTGTGCCCTTGTGGTCGCCGCCGGTAAAGGAAATTCTCAACGCGTATGATTCTGGGATTGACCGGCGCCATCGGTGGCGGAAAAAGCACCGCGCTGTCGGCATTTGCCGCCGCCGGAGCGGAGACGTATGACGCCGACCGGCTGTGTCATGAATTTTACCGGGACCCGGATTCCGAACTGGTCCGGAAACTGGCGGCGCGCTGGGGCGAGCGGATTTTCAGCGCGACCGGCGCAGTGGATCGCGGTCGGATCGGCGCGATTGTTTTCGCGGATCAGACGGAGCTGAATTTTCTGACCGGGTTGATCTACCCGGAGCTGGAGCGGCGGATGACGGCCGCGATCGCCGCTGCGCGTCGGCGACCGGAGCACACAACGGTCTGGGAAATCCCGCTGTTGTTTGAACTGGGCTGGGAGCGGTCGTTTGACGCCGTTGCGGTCGTCTGGACGGACCCGGCGCTGCGCCGCGCCCGATTGCGGGCACGGGGACTGCCGGACGAGGAAATCCTCCGCCGCGAAGCACGGCAGTGGCCGGCGGAGCGGAAATTGGAACATGCTGATTATGCGCTGATCAACAATGGATCGGAAGCGTATCTGCGGATGCAGTGTGTGGAACTGCTGAAAAAATTGAACAGGAAAGTGTGACATTTTATGACAGAGCAACCGATGAATCAACCGCCGGAATCCGGTGAACCGGTCCCGGCTCCGGCACCGAAACGGCGTGGACGTCCACGCAAAATCAAGCCGGTGACGGAGGAAACGTTGTTCGACCGGACTGAACCGGCCGCCGCGCCGGCACCATCGCCGGTTCCCGCCGGGGAAAATCCGGCGGCCCCGACGCCACCGGCGGCCCCCGCTGAACCCGCCGGTTTCGGCGCGGCTGCGGAATCGGGAGCGCCGGAACGCCCGCAGCAGCCGCCCCGGGAAGCCCGTCGGGAAGGGCAGAAGGAGCAGGAACGCCGTTTCCGCAACGACCGGAACAACGATCACAATGAGCGCAACGAACAGCGCAATGACCGGCGCCGCAACCGCGCCTGGCGCCGCCGGGACGAAAACGGCGGCACCGGCGGCAATAACGGAAACTCCAATGACCGCCGCCGCATGATGGAGGAGGACGATGCCGTCGCCGATGAAGTGATGCGGGAACTGGTCAGCGAGGAGCTGCGCGGCCGGGAGAATCGTCCGGCGATCGCAGGGCTGCCCAATGACGACGATATCGAAAGGGAGGCGCGCGAACAGCAGCGCCGCGGCCGCCGGGAAATGACCCGGGATCACATCGTGCCGAGTTTGAACATTTCCGAGTTGCAGGCGAAGCCGATGACGGAACTGGCGAAGATGGGTGAGGAACTCGGGATCGAAGGGATCGGCGCACTGGAGAAATCACTGCTGATTTTCGAAATCCTCAAGGCCAATGCGGAAAAAAGCGGCCAGATGTACGGCAGCGGTTATCTGGAGGTGCTGGCGGATGGATTCGGCTTCCTGCGTTCTTCGCAGTATTCCTATCTGCCCTGTTCCGAGGATATTTATCTGAGTCCTTCCCAGATCAAGCGTTTCGCGTTGAAGACCGGGGATTTCGTGGCCGGTCAGATCCGGACGCCGCGCGAGAAGGAACGTTTTTTCGCCATGCTCAAGGTGGAGAGCATCAATCATGATTCTCCCGAACGGAAGAAGGAGATCATCCCCTTCAACGAACTGACGCCGTATTTTCCGACCAAGCGGCTGATGTTGGAGCACGATCCGGCGGATCTCGCCACACGGGTGGTGGATCTGGTCACGCCGATCGGTCTCGGCCAGCGCGGTCTGATCGTCGCGCCGCCGCGGACGGGGAAAACGGTTCTGTTGCAGAAAATCGCCAACAGCATCCGCAAAAACAATCCCGATGTCAAGCTGATCATTCTGCTGATCGACGAACGTCCGGAGGAAGTGACCGACATGCAGCGGTCCGTGGATGCGGAAGTGGTGAGCTCCACTTTCGACGAGCCGCCGGAACGGCACGTGCAGGTGGCGGAGATGGTGATCGAAAAAGCCAAGCGGATGGTGGAGTACAAGCACGACGTGGTTATTCTGCTGGACAGCATCACCCGCCTGGCGCGCGCCTACAATACCCTGCAGCCGCACAGCGGCAAGATTCTGACCGGCGGGGTGGACGCCAACGCGCTGCATAAGCCCAAACGGTTTTTCGGGGCGGCCCGCAACATCGAAAATCACGGCAGCCTGACCATCATCGCCACGGCGCTGATCGATACCGGCAGCCGCATGGATGATGTGATTTTCGAAGAGTTCAAGGGGACCGGCAATATGGAACTGCATCTGGACCGTAATCTTTCCGACCGCCGTATCTACCCGGCGATCAATATTGAAAAGAGCGGTACCCGCAAGGAGGAACTGCTGGTGCATCCGGACGAAATGCAGCGCATCTGGATTCTGCGCAAGGCCGTGAACGGCGTGCCGCCGGCCGAGGCGATGGAGTTGCTGTTGGGGCGGCTCAAGAAAGTCAAGACCAATATCGAATTTCTGTTGACGCTGCAACCTCAGTCCTGAACATCATGAACGGTCGCGCCGCCGGATGCCGCCGGCGGCGCGTTGCAACGATGGAGCTGGTGAACCTATGGCGGACGTGAAAAAGAAAACCGGAGCCTCTTCCTATCTGTTGTATCTGATCATCGCCCTGGCCTTGCTGGCAGGGACGGCGCTGCTGTTGCCGGTTTACCGCGAATATCAGAAGAAGCGTACGGAACTGGCGGACTTGAAGCACCGGCTGGCCGACAAGCAGGCGGTGAGCGCCGAACTGAACCGGGAAGTGGGAGCGCTGCAGACCTCCCCGGATGCCGTGGAAAAGGTGGCCCGGGAGAAATTCGGCCTCTGCCGGGAAGGCGAAACCGTTTACAAATACCCCCAGCCGCGTTCGCAGGAGGAACGCTGAGATTTCTCCGGGCGGCCGGGTGTGGTGGACGCCGTTTGCCTATGCTGTAACGCCGGTTATATCGGTTGAAAAAAACACCACCCGTGCGGGTGGTGTTTTTTTTCGGGCTTCCATGCAGGAACAGAACAGTACGGGTCAGCGGACGGCGTTCCCGGAAACGTTGGTGCTCTGCATATAGAACAGGAACGGGAACGGGAACGGAATCATCATGCTGCCGCGATCCGACTGCAGATCTTCGGTCTTCGTGGCGCCGAGTTCCTTCGCCTTGGCGGTGACGAGCGCGACGGTCCGCGGAACATTCACGGAATCTTCACTGAACCAGCTGGTCATGCCGGGATGTTCAACGGAACCGGTGGCGATCGGCCACTTCAGGAAGTAGAAACCCCAGTTCTGAGCGTTGATGTGGGCAATGGGCGTGCCGCTGCTGGTGATGCGCTGGCCGTTGAGGTCGGCTTTTTCGGTTACCTGAATGCTGGCACAGCCGGCGAACAGGATTGCTGTCAGCGCCGCTGACAGAAACAACATGGTTTTCTTCATGAAAAGATCTCCTTGCTTTGACAAGAATCAGGTGTTTCCCCTGAAGCCCTGACAGAACAATACCATACTTTCCCGGTTTCGCAAGCGAAATCCGGAAAAAACATTCTTCATTCCCGTGTCGGCGTGTGCTCATCGAGTGTCAGCGTGGTCCCCGCCAGCCTGATGCCCAGCGCCGTCATCCGCGGCGGATATTCCTCCGGCTGGTATGAGATTTCGCCTCCGGCCAGGTTCGCACCTGCGGTTGCGCCCATCTTTCTGGCGGCGGCGTACAGACCGCAGCCGGGCTTGCCGTCGAATGCCGCGCAGTCTCCCGCGGCGAAAATATCCGGGTCATCGGTTCGGAGCAGGGCATCCACCCGGATGCCGCCCGGGACGGTGGTTAAGCCGGCCTGTTGCGCCAGTTCCGTATGGGGGCGCATGCCGGTGGAGAAAAAGATCAGCTCTGCGGGAAGCTCCGTTCCGTCCGCCAGTTTCAATGCCTGGACCCGGTCATTGCCGAGAACCGCGGCGGGGAAGCTGCCGAGATGCAGTTCCAGACCGGGGACTTGTTCGAGATGGTGCCGCACCCGTTCGGAATCGGCGGCGGCAAGTTGTTTGCCGAGCAGGACGGGGCAGCCCTCCACCAGCCGGACCCGGTGTCCGGTCTGCAGCAGGGCGTCGGCCAGTTCCAGGCCGAGCAGGCCGCCGCCGACCACGGTTACGGCGGACGTTGTCCGGGCGAGCGCTTCGCGGATCGGTGCGAGGTCGGCGTATTCCCGCAGCGACAGGACACCGGCAAGTTCAATTCCCGGAATCGGCGGCAGGAAACAATGTCCGCCCGTGGCGAAGAGCAGCCGGTCGTAAGGAACGGCGCCGCCGTCGGCGAGGCGCAGTTCCCGGCGATTCCGGTCCACGGCGTCAACGTTGCTGCCGGTACACAGTTCGATGTGCTGCTCCCGGTACCAGTCGGCGGGTTTGATGAGAAATTCCCGGTCCGGGAGGTCCCCCGGCAACGCGCGGGGCAGGGCGGGACGGCGATAGGGCGGCGTCTTTTCGCGGGTGTGAATGGTGATCCGGGCGTCGGCGTCGCTCTTCCGGGCGGCGACGGCGGCTTCAAAAGCAGCGACGCCGCCGCCGATGATTTGAATGCGGATTCCGGATTTCGGCATATTGAAAAACCCCCTTTCGGTATTACATTGAAGACCGTTCCCTTTTACTGATAATCCCGAAGCGGGAAGTTGCAATGGAGAAACTGATTTTTTTCGGAGACGATCTGGCCCGGCGTTACGGTCGGAAGCTGCAGCGCATTCCGATCGATCTGGCGCTGGGATGTCCCAACCGCCGGGACCGTTACGGCGAAGGGTGCGTTTTCTGTGCGGAAAACGGCAGCCGGGCACGGCATCTCAGCCGGCATCTGGATCTGCCGGAACAGGTGGCGGCGGGGCGGCGTTATGTGCGGGAACGCTATGGATCGGACGGGCCTTATATCGCTTATTTTCAATCTTTCACCTCGACGTATGCGCCGGTGGAACGGCTGCGGCGGTGGTATGAGGAGGTGCTGGCCTGCGCGGACTTTCCGGTGGTGATCGTCGGAACGCGGCCGGACGCGCTGCCGTCGGAAACGATCGCCTGGCTGCGGGAGTTGAATGAACACCGGGAGGTCTGGGTGGAGCTGGGCGTGCAGTCCGCCCATGACCGGACGCTGGAGCTGATTCGGCGAGGACATGATTTTGCGGCGGTCCGGGAGGCGGTCCGGGCGCTGGACGCGGCGGGGATCCGCTGCGCCGCGCATGTGATTCTCGGATTGCCGGGCGAAACGGCGGCGGATTTCGCGGTGACGGCGCGGGAACTGGGACGGCTGCCGTTTCAGGCGGTCAAATTGCACCAGTTGCAGGTGCTGCGGAGGACCGAGCTGGCGCGCTGGTGGAGCGATCCGGCGGCAGGGGTGCCGGTCCGGCCGCTCAACGAATACGAATACGCGGCGGCGGCGGCGGCCTTTCTGCGGGAATTGCCGGAAGGGTGGCGGATCATGCGGTTGTGCGCGGATGCGGACCCGGAAGCGGTGCTGGCACCGCGGTGGTGGATGAAGAAGGGGCAGTTTCTTGATTTTTTCCGACGGTATTTCGCCGACGGTGGGACGGAGATTTTTCCCGGGGTGGTGACCGCGGACGGTTCGAGGACGCTGTATCATCCGGAATTCCGGCAGCACTTTCATTCGGTGGCGGGCGCAGAGGGGGAGGCGCAGCACAAATTTCTGGAACCGACCCGGCTGG
>CASFXO010000287.1 GCA_949298665.1 uncultured Lentisphaeria bacterium | reverse complement strand
CGACCTGACGCGGGATGAATTTGGTGAAATGGTGGAGAAGGCCCGGGAACAGATCCGCGCCGGAGAAGCGATTCAGGTGGTGCTGTCCCAGAAGTTTTCCGCCCCGGCCGTCTCCTCCGGGCTGCAGCTGTACCGGGCGTTGCGGCTGGTCAATCCGTCGCCCTACACGTTCTACCTCAAAATCGGCGACCGCACGCTGGTCGGTTCCTCTCCGGAAACCATGGTCAAACTGGAGGACGGCTGCTGTTCGCTGCGGCCGATTGCCGGGACCCGTCGCCGGGGCGCCACGCCCGCTCAGGACCGGGCGCTTGCGGACGAACTGCTGCGGGACGAAAAAGAGCGGTCCGAACACCTGATGCTGGTCGATCTCGGTCGGAACGATCTCGGCCGGGTGGCCCGCCCGGGGAGTGTGCAGGTGAAATCCTTCATGACCGTGGAGCGTTACAGTCATGTCATGCATCTGGTCAGTTCCGTGGACGCGGTGATGGCGGATGGCCGGGATGCGTTCGATCTGGTGCGGGCGGCGTTTCCGGCCGGGACGCTGTCCGGCGCGCCGAAGATCCGGGCCATGGAACTGATCGGCGAACTGGAGAAGACGCCGCGCGGCGTATACGGCGGCGCGGTCGGATATTTCAGCTACACCGGCAATCTGGATCTGGCCATCACGATCCGCACACTGGAGCTGCGCGGCGGCCGGGTGACGGTACAGACGGGGGCGGGGATCGTCTACGATTCCGATCCGGACCGGGAGTACGAGGAAACGTTGAACAAAGCCGCCGCGGTCTTTACGGCGATCCGTCTGGCCGCGAACGGATTGGAACTGGAATGACGAAGGAGGTGCCGCGATGATTCTGGTCCTGGATAATTATGATTCATTCACCTACAATCTGGTGCATTTGCTGTATACCCTGACGCCGCAGGTGCTGGTGCGGCGCAACCGGGAAATCACCGTGGATGAAGCGCTGGCGCTGCGCCCGGAGGCGATCGTGCTCTCCCCGGGGCCCGGCCGTCCGGAGAAGGCCGGCATCATGCCGGAATTGATCCGGCGCGCCTTCCGGGAGATTCCGCTGCTCGGAGTCTGTCTGGGGCATCAGGCGATCGGACAGGTGTTCGGCGGCGAGGTGGTTGGAGCGAAGGAGATCATGCACGGCAAATCCTCGGACGTCTTTCACGACGGCAAAGGGGTGTTTGCCGGTCTGGAATCGCCGTTCCGGGCGGTGCGGTATCATTCGCTGGCGCTGCGGGAAGCGTCCCTGCCGCCGGAGCTGGAGGTGACGGCCCGGACCGCGGACGGGGAGGTCATGGGAATCCGGCACCGGGAATTTCCGGTGGAGGGGATTCAGTACCATCCGGAATCGATCATGACCGCGACCGGAAAACGCCAGCTGGCCAATTTCGTCCGGATGGCCGGAGAATATCGCCGCAGTATCGGCGGAAGGGGGTGAACATGCTGCGGGAATTTCTGGAAAAAGTACTGGCCGGACACGACCTTACCGCCGGAGAGATGGAGCGTGTGATCGCGCTGCTGACCGGCGGCGAAGTCCCCCACGTGCAGATCGGCGCCTTTCTTGCTGCGCTGCGGATGAAGGGCGAATCCCGTTCCGAACTGGTCGGGGCGGCCCGGATGCTGCGGCGTCATGCCGCCTTCATCGACAGCGGCAGCCGGGATGTGGTGGACGTGGTCGGGACCGGCGGGGACGGCGGGATTTCGTTCAACATCTCGACGACGTCGGCGCTGGTGGCGGCGGGCGCGGGAGTGGTGGTCGCCAAACACGGCAACCGGGCGGTTTCCGGCAAATGCGGTGCCGCCGACGTGCTGGCGGAACTGGGCTTCCATCTGGAGGCGACGCCGGCGCAGATGGAGTATTCGATCCGGGAACACGGCATCGGTTTCCTCTTCGCTCAGAAAATGCACCCCATGCTCGGCGCCGTGGCGGTTTTGCGGCGGGAGTTGCGGGTGCGCACGATCTTCAACATGCTCGGCCCGCTCTGCAATCCGGCGGGCGCCTCCGCCATGGTGCTGGGGGTTTACGATGCCGGGTTGACGGAATTATTTGCCGAGGCGCTGATGGATCTCGGCATCCGTCGGGCCATGGTGGTGCACGGGCACGACGGGCTGGATGAGATCAGCTGTGCCGCGCCGACCCGGGTGACGGAGTTGAAGAACGGAGCCCTGACCAGTTACGAGCTTTTTCCGGAGATGCTGCTGGGGCGGATCTTCCCCGCGAACGCCCTGCGGGGCGGCGACGCCGCGGAAAACGCCGCAGTGCTGCTCGACGTGCTGGAAGGGCGTGATCACGGTGCTCCGCGGGCGGTGGTGTTGCTGAACGCGGGCGCGGCGATTTACGTCGGCGGCCTGGCGGAATCGCTGCCGGAGGGGATGGAACGTGCCGCCGCCGCCATCGATTCCGGCGCGGCCCGGGAGAAACTGCGGTTGCTGATCGAGGAGAGCCGGCGATGAATGATATTTTGAAAACCATTGAAGAGCATACACGGCTGCGGGTGGCGGCGGCGAAACTGGCCGTGCCCGAAGCGATTCTGGAGGCGCGTCTGGAGAGTTTGCCGCCGTGCCGGGATTTTTCGGCGGCGCTGCGGGGAGGGGAACGTGGCACGCGGGTGATTGCCGAACTCAAATCCGCTTCGCCTTCGAAAGGCGTGATCCGGAGGGATTTTCCGGTGGCGGAGCTGGCGCGGGAACTGGAGGCTGCGGGGGCGGCGGCGCTGTCGGTGCTGACGGAGCCGGAATTTTTCCGCGGCCGTCTGGAGAATCTGGAACTGGCGCGGCGGGAAGTCCGGATTCCGCTGTTGCGCAAGGACTTTGTCGTGGATGAGTATCAATTGCTGGAAGCGCGCGTTTCCGGCGCCGACGCGGTGCTGCTGATCGCGGCACTGCTGGCGCCGGAAGAATTGCATCGTCTGACTGACCGGGCGCACCGGCTGGGACTGGCGGTGCTGGGCGAGGCCCATGACGAGGCGGAACTGGCGGTGCTGCTGGATTCCGAAGTGGATATGATCGGGGTCAATGCCCGCAACCTCCGAACTTTCCGGACTGATCTCGCCACGACGGCCCGGTTGTTGAAACAGATTCCGCCGGAACGTATTCCGGTGGCCGAAAGCGCCATCCGCGACCGGGCCGACGTGATGGCCATGGAAGCGGCCGGAGCCGCCGCGCTGCTGATCGGGGAAACGCTGATGCTCGCCCCGCATCCGGGCATGGCGTTGAAAGGATTGCTGAAATGAGGATTTCAGTCAAAATCTGCGGCCTGACCCGGCGCTGCGACGTTGAACTGGCCGTGGCGCTGGGCGCGGCGTATGTCGGATTCGTCCTGGCGCCGGAATCCCCGCGCCGGGTGACGCCGGCCGCACTGGCCGGTCTGACCCGGGATCTGCCGCGGAGCGTGCGGCGGGTCGGGGTGTTCGTCGATGCTTCCGTCGCATTCATCCGGGAAGCCGCGGCAGCAGGCCAGCTGGATGTCGCGCAGCTGTACGGCGGCGATTCGGCGGCGTTCATCCGGGATCTGCCGGAGCTGGAAATCTGGCGGGCGGTTCCGGTAACCGGCCCGGCGGCGGTGGCGGCGTTCGCGGGAGACCCGGCGGCGCTGCTGGTGGCGGATGCCGCGCGCGGCGGTTCCGGCGTCCGCTGCGACTGGGAAGCCGCGGCGGCACTGGCCCGGCGGCGGCCGCTGCTGCTGGCGGGCGGACTGACGGCGGACAACGTGGCGGAGGCGATCCGCCGGGTGCGTCCGGCG
>CASFXO010000286.1 GCA_949298665.1 uncultured Lentisphaeria bacterium | reverse complement strand
CAGCACCCGGACCGTCGCATATCTTCCCGCCAATCCGCTCCAGTCCGGAATCCCCTCCCAGTCGGAATAATCCCAGATCAGCAGCACGTCCAGATCCTCCGGCGCCAGGTGCGCCACGGTGGTCTCGTCCATGCTCCAGCCGTGAAAGAAAATCAGCAGTTCCGGCGCTCCGGATTGCCGCAGCCATCGCGTTTTCACAACAAAGCCTCCACCTGCCGCACCGCCGCTTCCGGCAGCGTCGCATTGAGCGAAAAACGCAGCCGCGCCGTCCCCGCCGGCACCGTCGGGGGACGAATCGGAAAGACCAGAATCCCCCCCTGCCGCAGTTTTTCCGCCAGGTCCCCGGCCGCGTGGTCATCACCGACCAGCAGCGGCACCACCTGCGAATCCCCCCCGGTCGCAAATCCCCGCCGCCGGATGACCGCGCGCAATTCCCCGGCCAGCCGCGTCAGGGCCCGGCGGCGGTCCTCCAGTTCCGGCATCTTTTCCAGCACGAAACGGCTCCACGCCAGCACCACCGGCGGCAGTCCGGTCGTGAAAATCAACGTCCGCATGCGATTGACCAGATAGTCCCGCAGTACCGGCGTCATCAGCGCGTAAGCCCCGGTCGAACCGAACGCCTTGCCGAAGGTGCCGATCAGCACGTCCACTTCGTCCGCCACCTGCTGCTCCATCGCCAGCCCGGTGCCGCGCGGTCCCCGGACCCCTGCGGAATGGGCTTCGTCCACGATCAGTACCGCGCCGTATTTCCGTTTCAGCGCCACCAGAACCCTCAGATCGGCCACGTCGCCGTCCATGCTGAACACCGACTCCGTCACCAGAAAAATCCGTTTCCCGGGCGACACCCGCGCCAGCATCTCCTCCAGCTGGCCGTAATCCAGATGCCGGTAACGCCGGAATTCCGCCTCGCACAACCGCAGTCCGTCGATGATGCTTGCATGATTGAGCTTGTCCGAAAAAATGATGTCTCCGCGACGGCTGAGCGCCGGCAGAATACCGACGTTCGCATGGTAGCCGCTGTTGAACACCAGCGCCGCACGCCCGTTGCCGTACCATTCCGCGAGCGCCGCCTCCAGCTGCGTATATTGAGGCGTATTCCCGGTCAGCAGTCGGCTCGATGCCGCCGACAGCCCCCAGCACGGGTCCCCCGCATCCGCCATCCGTTCGTAAAAGGCGCGTCGCAACGCCGCATCCCCCGCCACGCCCAGATAATCGTTGCCCGAAAAGTTCCAGTACTCCCGGCCCTCCAGCAGCGCCTTCGCGCCGACGCCGGTGATCTCCCGCAGCCGCCGCAGCCGCCCCGCTTCTTCCAGTTCCGTCAGGCCGGAACGCAAATTCCGATCAAAATCCCTGTTTTCCACTCTTCCAGTCTCCCTCATTCCAGCGGCAGCAGAATATACCAGAACCGTCTGCCGTCCCCGTAATCCACCCGGGCGAAATAGCGCCCGCCCGGAATCGGCGCGTCCGAAAAATAACAGACCACCGGCTTATATTCGCCCAGCAGTTTCTTCATCCGCTCCCAGTAATCCGGATACACCAGATTATCCCAGTTCACATGCATCGGATGCAGATTGCACCGCTCCGGAAAGAACATCGCGTAAATCGCATCCGCGGAAAGATTCACATAGCGTCGCGACCGATACGGCTCCGGAATCCGCGCAAACGCCGCCGTCACCTCCGTCCAGTAGCGGTACTGGTCCGGCTCAAGGCGCATGCCCGCCAGCGGCCCGTCCGGCAGACTGCGCGACGACGCCAGAAACCTTCCGTAACGCCCGATCCCCTCCACGCGCGGAATGACATCCGCCGCCGCCGTCAGCAGCAGCAGCACCGCCGCCGCCCGGCAGAGCATCCGCCGGCGCCCCGCCCGGCACCACGCCGTCCGCACCGCCAGCGCAAAACACGGAAAGCTCAGCACCGCCCCCCAGTACCAGTGCCGCGGACACACCACCGGAAAATACTGGTGCAGCGCCGCCAGTCCCGCGAACGCCGCCGCCACCCAGGCCAGCCGAAGCCGGGAGCCCCGTTCCCGCCGCGCCGCCAGCACCAGCCGGACCGTCATCCCCGCCGTCAGATACGGCAGCAGCGCGAAAAACGGATCCGGCGGCAGAAACGCCTTCACCACCCGCCACCAGCCGGTTCCCCCCGCCTCCGCTCCGAACCGGGCGGCAAACCCCAGATTCTGCCGGAACCAGTCCCCCCAGAGGTCAAACAGGGAAAAATAAAGAAAGAACGGCAGCGACACCGCCAGCGCCCCCCCCGCCAGCGCGTCGATGCGACGCCGGACGGCCCCCCATTCGCTTTCGCCCCGCAGCCAGTGCAGCGCCAGCACCAGCGCCCCCGCCGCCGCCAGCGCCAGTCCGGCGGGCTGGCGGCACCAGAATGCCGCCATGCCCGCAGCCCCCACGCCCCACCAGCCGAACCGTCGGGGCCGCCGCAGCTGTTCCACGCTCAAAACCGCCGTCAGCAGCTGAAACGTCAGCGCATAGACCGACGACCACGGCAGAAACACCCATTCCGGCCGATACAGATAAAACGGCGCCAGCCCCCAGAACAGCCCCGGCGGCAGCCACGCCCACCGCCCCGGCAGCAGCCGCCGGCTCAAATGCACCAGCAGCACCGCCGAAAAACCGTAGAACAGCACCGCCGAAAACCGCACCGCCAGCAGCGTCTCCCCCCCCAGCCGCACCGCCAGCGACTGAATCAGCACCGTCAGCGCCCCGTATTGCGAAAAGGTTTCCCGGAAGAGCAGCAACCCCGACGCCAGATCCGCCGCCGGCTTCAGCATGATGCCGTCGTGATGCGGATCCACGCCGCCGACGGCGAACAGCCCGAACCAGCAACAGGTACCGAACCAGATCAGCAGCGCCGTTCCCGGAAAACGTCTGTTTTCATGTCGCGGAACATTCTTCTTCATGCCCGTCAATATATCTCCGATCCCTCGAAAATCAATGCCGGTCGCTTGATTTCAGGGGAATACGGTGTTATGTTATCCGATGAAATTTACGACCGTTATGGACTCTATAATGACTTATTGAGGAAATACCGAATCATCATGAAAGCCGCTGACATCCGCAGAAAATACATCGACTTCTTCGTCGGCAAAGGTCACCAGGAAATCAAAAGCGCCTCCCTGATCCCCGACAACGATCCCACCTGTCTCTTCACCACCGCCGGCATGCATCCGCTGGTCCCCTATCTGCAGGGCGTCACGCCGCACCCGGCGGGACGACGCCTGACCGACTATCAGAAATGCATCCGTACCGGCGACATCGACGAAGTCGGCGACGAAGTGCACCTGACCTTTTTCGAAATGCTCGGCAACTGGTCGCTCGGCGATTATTTCAAGGAAGACGCCATCCGTTTCAGTTTCGAAT
>CASFXO010000285.1 GCA_949298665.1 uncultured Lentisphaeria bacterium | reverse complement strand
GTTGCCTGAATGATCGGGAGCAGTTTCCGTGCTTTTTCAAGAGCTTCTTCCTGATTGGAGGTTTTCAAGCTGACGCATTTGCGTTCATGCTGGACTTGGTAACGGAAGTAGCAGTTGCCGCCGTCCTCTTTCTGATAGACGGTTCCGGCATCAAGTCTGACTTTGCGTTTCTTTCCCATCTTACGCACTTTCTGTGGAAAAATCCTGTTTTGGCTCCATATAACCGTTGAACTGGGAAAAAAAGTCTTGATGGTACCTGATGGCACCTTTCAGGAGGAATTTGAGGAAAAAAAATGGCTCCGGCAGCTGGATTCGAACCAGCGACCAAGTGGTTAACAGCCACCTACTCTACCGCTGAGCTATGCCGGAGCGTTTCAATATTTGTTACAATACTCCCTCCCTTTGAAAAAAGCAAACCCATTTCTCGGGAAAAAAGCTTTTTTTTCTGTCATACTGAACTGAAACGGCCGTCCTCTTTCCGTCTTCAGGGATCTCCCGCAACGTTTTTTGACGGCTTTGTCCATTTTTTTGCGCTTTCACTCTTGGTCTGGACCAGTTGGACAGCTATATTACCTTACAGCATCTTGAAAGGGATCAGAATGACCAATCGTGAGTGGATTCAAGCATTCGCCGCCGGCAGCCGGGAAGTCCCCATGCCGCAACAGTGGATGTCGTTCTTTACCGGAGACTGCGCCCGGCGCCTGAGTCCACCGGAATGCCACTATGAACAGATGTGGCTCTTCGAGCCGGGAGAAACTTTCGACTTTTCCGCCCAAAGCCGGGACGTCCTGGACAAAATGATCGCCTTCAACCGCGCCACCGGCAGATGTATGACCGCTCCCGGACGGGGGGCCGCCCTCGCCTGGGGGCACGGCGGCCCGGGGGAATTCCGCTGCCGCAAAATCGACGGCGGAAAAGATTTCACCATCGTTCAATACGAAACCGGAGTCAAGGCGGAAATCCGCCGCAATCCGCATTTCTATCATATTTTCGACTATCCGGTTCATGACCTTGACACAGCGGAAAAAGTTTTCCTTCCGGACCCGGATGATCCGGCACGTTATCAGGGCGTCGCCGAAGAAATCGCCTATCTGAAAGACCGCGGCGAATATACGCTCTGTTCCCTGAACGGATTCTTCTCCGGCATTCATTATTTCTTCATGGATTATCAGGACACACTGGCCTCCCTGCTGATCGAGCCGGAACTCATTGAAGCCGTCCTGAATCGGCTGGTCCCCTGGAATCTTGCCGCGGCCCGCCACCTGATCGAAGCGGGAGCGGACGGTCTGGCGCTCTGCGACGACCTCGGCAGCGCCTGCAATCTGCTGATGGCGCCGGGACTCTACCGGAGATTCTTCAAGCCGCACCACCGGACGTTATGCGAACTGGCACATGCGCACGGAGTCGACGTGCACCTGCACAGCCACGGCGCCATCACCCCGCTGCTGGACGATCTGGCCGAATGCGGCTTCGATTACATCAACCCCTTCGATCCCAATGAAAATTTCGACCTGGATGAACTGCTGCCGCGCTATGCCGACCGGTTCATTTTCTGCGGCGGCATGCCTACCGATTTCTGGAAACTGCCTGAGGCGGAACAGGACGCGGTGATCGCCCGTGCCGTCGAGCGTTACCGCCGTCATGGCCGTTATCTGCTCATGGATTCCGGTGGAATTCCGGAAGACGTGACACCGGAACAATTCCGGCGAGTCCTGCAAATCAGCGAACAAATGAGAAATTCAAAAACACTCAACCAATAGGAAACCATTCATGAAACAAACCCCCGAAACCGTTATTCTGCTGAACTGCGGCTGCGAGAACATTCAGAAAATCGCCCGCGCCGTCCGCGACCGTCACATCTATACGATGGTCATGCCCTATTCCGTTCCCGTCGAACGGCTGCAGGCCGAACAACCGGTCGGTTTGATCGTCTGTGCCGACCGGGTCTCGCCCGCCGCCGCCGAAAAAATGCCGGCATTCGCCGCGCTGGGGTTGCCGATGCTGGCGGTGGGTGACGCCGCCGCCGAAATGGCGCCGAAAGCCCGTCGGGCGGACATGCCGGAGGGCGACGTCACGGCGCTGGCGGAATTCTGTTTTCGTGATTGCGGCTGCACCGGCAGCTGGACCATGGAAAAGTTCATCGACGAAGCCGTCGCCGACATCCGCCGCCAGGTGGGAGACGGCCGGGTGGTGCTCGGACTTTCCGGCGGGGTGGATTCCAGCGTGGTGGCCGCGCTGATTCATAAAGCGATCGGCGACCGCCTGACCTGCGTCTTCGTCAACCACGGACTGCTGCGCAAAAACGAGGCGGAAAGCGTGCAGGAGATCTTCGGCCGCAATTTTAAGATGAATCTCAAATACATTGACGCCTCCGACCGCTTCCTCGACAAGCTCGCCGGTGTGGCCGATCCGGAACGGAAACGCAAGATCATCGGCAAGGAATTCATCGACGTCTTCGCCGAAGCCGCGGCGGAAATCGACGCGCCGTTCCTCGGCCAGGGAACGATCTATCCGGATATTCTCGAAAGCATCCCGCTCGACGGCAACCCCGCCGGCGTCATCAAAAGCCATCACAACGTCGGCGGCCTGCCCCCGGATTTGAAATTCAAGCTGGTGGAACCGGTCGAACGGCTGTTCAAGGACGAAGTTCGCGCCGTGGGGCGGCTGCTCGGGCTGCCGGCGGAACTCCTGAACCGTCATCCTTTCCCCGGTCCGTCGCTCGGTGTCCGTCACCTCGGCCCGATCGACCGCAAAACGCTGCGGATCCTGCGCGAAGCGGACGCGATCGTCACCGAAGAGCTGCGTACCTCCGGCTGGTATGACAAGACCTGGCAGACCTTCGCCATTTTCGTCCCGGTCAAGACCGTCGGCATGAAAAACCACCAGCGCACCTACGATTACGTCATCGCGATCCGTTCGATCAACAGCGTCGACGCCGTGACCGCCGAAGTCGTCCGGCTGCCGTGGGAACTGCTGTTCAAGATGTCCGACCGCATCATCCGCGAAGTCGAAGGCGTCAACCGGGTCGTCTACGACATCACCCACAAACCCCCGGGGACCATCGAATGGGAATGAAAACAGAACGCTGAAAATTTTTCCGGAATCGTCAGGAAAAAGAGGAATCGCGTTCGTTGGAGAAGACAATGCCGTGGAGAGATTTCCTGCCGCTGCATTGTCTTCTTTTTTCTTTTGACCGGCCGCCCGGACGAGAGGCCATGCACCAGACATTTTGGGAAGATGGGTGCCAGACCGCGGTCAGCCGTTTCGGCGGCGACGGGAAACCAACGGCAGCGCGGCCAGACGGCGCCGGATCGCCTCCAGATAGGCTTCATTGTATCCCGGATTCGCCGTATCCGCCGCGATGGACAGCAGCAGTCCCACCGCGATCAGGCAGACCATCATATTGCTGCCGCCGTAACTGATGAACGGCGCGGGCATCCCCTTGGTCGGCGCCGAACCGGTGATGACCGCCAGATTGATCACCGCCTGCAATGTGATCACCATCGTCAGACCGAACCCCAGCAGCATCCCCAGCCGGGAATTGGCATTCAAGCTGATCTTCATCCCGTACCAGGCGAAAAAACCGTAGACGACGATCAGCAGCAGCATCGCCACCAGCCCCAGTTCCTCGCCGACGATCGCCAGAATGAAGTCCGTGTGGGCCTCCGGCAGATACTTCGCCTTCAGACGGCTCTCCATGAAACCGATCCCGAACCAGTTCCCGGACCCCAGCGCCAGCAGTGAATTGTAGAGCTGATAGCCTTTGGTCTTCGCGTACAGTTCCGGCTCCAGAAACGACGTGACCCGCGCCATCCGCATCGGGTCCAGAAAATAAATGAACGCCCCCGCCGCCGCCGCCAGCACCGCCGGCACCAGCAGATAGCGCAGATACAAGCCCCCCACCATCATGATCATGAACGCCATCGTCGCCGTCAGCACCGTCGTCCCGAAATCCCGCCCCGCCAGAATGCACCCCAGCACCAGTGCCGACACCCCGGCCACCGGCAGCAATCCGGATTTCCAGCGGAACTCGCTGAACGTGCGCAGATTCTCCGAACAGTACCGCGCCACGAACAGCGCCAGCGCCAGTTTGGCGAATTCCGACGGCTGAATACTGAGCACCATCCCCGGAATCCGGATCCGGATCCAGCGGTGCGCCCCGTTGATTGCGGGAAAGCAGGTCGCGGCGATCACCAGCAGCAGCACCGCCGCCGCCACCCACAAGCCGCTCCACGACGCCAGCCGCCGATATCCGATCACGAACGCGGCAAACGCCCCGGCCGACCCGAGCACCACCCACATCAGCTGGTTCTGGAAGTATTTCACCCCCGCCATGTTGTAGGAAGTGGAGTAAAGCATGGTCAACCCGAAAACCGTCAGCAGCGCCACCACCACCACCAGCCGCCGGGCATATACCATCGAATCCGCCGCACCGGGCGGATCGGTCAACCCGCCGGGCAATTCCTCGGGGAGAATCCCTTCTCTCATTCGTCCGCCCCCGTCCGTCGGAAGAGCCCCCAGCGTTCCGGACCCAGTTCGAAAACCCCCAGGGTCGAAAATCCCGCGTCATACCGGGACCGCACTTCTCCGATCAGTTCCGCGCCGGACTCCGCCGCCACCGGAGCAAACCGGTACACCCCGGGTATGAACGGCGACTCCAGAAACACCTGCAGCCGTCCGCCCAGCGCCGCTAGCCCGACCACGTGCAATCCGGCACCGCGCACCGCGGCGGCGTTCAGCCGTTCCGACGCCCCGGCCGGGTCCAGCGAAATTTCATGCAACGGGATATCGAGAATCCTCAACATGTTATCTTGCGCACCTCCCGGACATTCACTCCAGATACCGTTCCGAACCGGGATCGATTTCCCGCAGCCCGGTCCGGCGCACATAATCGGCGGCGTCCGCGGCGTCGATCGCAGCCAGCGGCGAGAACTCCACCCGGGCCTGCAATACACCGGCACCGTCCCGGGGCACCCGGACACCGGCCTTTTCCAGCCAGCGGGCGTCCCGTTCCATCAGCATCGCCCGGCAGCTCTCCACCGAATCCACACCGGTCCGATTCTTGGTCGGCGCGAACATCGCCGCCCGGTCGCCTTCCAGCACCAGCGTCCGTTCCGCCAGCGGCAGGGCATCGAAAATAAACGATTCGAGCTTCACCGCGTTGGGCGCCTCCGGCGTCACCGGGTTCCCGGCGTCGTCCACATAAGGCACTTTCTTGTCGGCCCGGTGCCAGGGCAGCCGGAGCGAACCACCGGCGGTCAGACGCTCCACAAAGCTCCGGCTGATCAGATGAATCGCCGGGCTTCCGGCAATGAAGCGCAGCGTACCGTCCGGATTGCGGCTCTGCGCCAGATCGTCAGGAAGATCGCTGTACTCGATGATTTCGAGTTTGCCGCCGGAAACGCAGAAATTGCCGAGTTTTTCAAACGGTCCGGTCTTGGGCAGCATGATCGCGCTCATTTCGGAATTCTGCAGTTCGTGCAGGCCGAGGAACAGTGGGTGAACCATCGGCGCGAGCGGGTTGTCCACCTGAAAATAGGAAATCACATCCGTGCCTTCGCATGCCATCCGGTCCAGTGCGCCGGATTTCCGCAACGCCAGCAGCGTTCCGCCGTGTCCATCCGGGGACAGCGCCAGGGAATCCTTCGCCGCCAGCAGCAGTTTTCCGTCGTATCCGATCGCGGGCATGGTTCCCTGGGTAAAGAACACGACCTGTTCCGGCTCCAGTCCGAAAAATCCGTGTTCCCGGAAAAACGTCTCCGTCGCCTGCCGGTTGAGTTCGCTGGTCATGATGTACCAGGTAATCGCGTGCCCGTATTTCTCACCCGCGCGCCGCAGTGTTTCCGCAAAATACCGGAACAGGGATTTTCCGGAAACCGGCGCAATCGGAAACGTTCCTTTCGGGCCGTCGAATCCCAGCCGGGTTCCCTGCCCTCCCGCCACCGTCAGTGCCGCCATCCGTCCGGAGGCGATCAGTTCGCGCCCCCGCGCTTCGGCCACCCGGTAGAGCTCCGCTTCTTCGGTGTTGCGCGGCGTTGCGGGAAAGTACGGCGCGGGATGCAGATCCGGCGGCACCGCCGTTTCCGGACGCCGCAGCACATAACCGGCGATCAGTTCCGGCAGTGCCCGGAGGTCCAATACCCGGATCTGGGCGGCCAGACGGCCACGGCCGTTTTCATCCAGCTCCGGCCAGAAACGCAGCAGCTGTTCCTGCCCCGCCGCCGTCAGCGCCGTCTTCAATTCCTCATACAACGTCATGGCACGTACCCCCTTTCCCGGTTCTCCATCCGCCTGTCGCTATCGCGGTCTAAAATACTCGATTTTTCCTGTTTTTGCAAATCTTTTCCGCTTGCTTTCCGCAGGAAAACGCAATATACTGAATGCGGATTCAACCGGTCGCGCCGAATCCGGAACCGGCGGCAGGGGCGACGGACCGTTTCATTCGGAGTGATGGTATGATTTTCAAACTGCTCAAACGGCACTGGCCGATCGGCGTGGTACTGCTGATCGCCCTGTATTGCCTGCTTCCGGCGCTGGAGCGGGATCTCTGGTTCGATGAGGCGCTGACGCTGATGAATTTCGCCATGCTGCCCTCCGCGGCGGAGATTTACCGTCAGTACGTCATTCCCAACAACCAGATCCTGCACACGCTGCTGCTGCACGCGTATCTGGCGCTGACGCCGGAATCACTGGACTTCACCTTTTTTCTGCGGCTGCTGCCGTGCCTGACGGCGCTGGGAACACTGGCGTTGCTGTACGGACGATTCCGGGTGCGCTTCGGCTCGCGGATTCTGCTGCCGCTGATGACGGCGCTGGCGGTGTCGCTGCCGTTTCAGAATTACGGAACCGCGCTGCGCGGCTACATGCTTTCGGCGCTGCTGGTGCTGGCGGCGACCGATTGCGCGCTGACCTTCGCCCGACGCGGCGACCGTTGGAGCTGGTGCGGATGGTTGCTGTGTTCGCTTGCGGCGATCGGCACCATTCCGACCAATCTGCTGGCGCTGGGGGGCGCGGTGCTGTACGCCCTGCCGCTCTGCGGACCGGACTGCTGCCGCCGGAAACGCTTCTGGATCATGGCGGCCACGCCGGTGGCGGCGTTCGCGCTGTTTTATCTGCCGATCGTCCGGCAGCTGCTGCAGGTTTCCCGCCTGGGGGAAGGCTGGACTGACGGCATGGCCGCGCTGGGAGCGACCTACGCCGCACTGATCGTCGCCTTCGCCATGCTGCTGGTGCCGGTGATTCTGGGCGCGTCGCTGCTGCTGGGAAGACCGGGATACAACTGGACGTTTTCGGCCCGCGCGGCGATTCTGCTGCTGCCGATTCCCGCCTGTCTGCTGCTGCCGGTGGCGCCCTTTCCGCGCGTTTTCTTCGTCCTGTGGCCGCTCTGGCTGCTGCTGGGAGCGGGGGCGGTCAAGCGGCTGGTCGCCTGGCAGGCCCGCCACCGGCGGCGCTGGTCGGCCAACACCTTCTTATTCGCGCTCACCGCGGCGACCTGCGTCTGGGGTGCGGTGGAACACAACAGCGGCGTGAAAACCGCGTTTTCCCGCCGGTTCGGAGGTGCCATGGGGGACGACTATTTTCTGCCGTATTACATGCGTGAGGATTTCCGTCCACGCCGGCTGATGGCGGAACTGGTCCGCCGCACCCCGGCCCGGCCGGAAGCGGTCTATCTGAGCTTTTCCGCCGACCCCTGGGCACTGATGTTCTACGGCTCTCTGGCGGGGTGGCACGGCGATATCTGGCGCTTCGACGGGCCGCGCGGCCGGATCCGGCAACTGCCGGAAGGCGTGCCGGTGATCCTCCACGCCGCCGATCCCCCGGAACCGGTGGGCGAACGCTTCTTCCGCCGCCTGACACCGGTGCTGACCGAGGGCCGCAATACGGTTTACCGCTGAAAAATCCGCTCCAGCAGCGCATCGGTGGCGTGGGGCCGGGCCAGTGTCAACGCGCAACGTCCTTTCTCACGCCATGCATCGGGATTGTCGAGAAACGAACCGATCAGCGCTGCGGCACGACTGACGGTGCAGTCGGCATTGTTCACCGCCTCGGCCGCTCCCGCCGCAACCAGGCAGCGGGCGTTGTCCCACTGGTGCCCCTCCGCGGCGTAAGGGTAGGGAATCAGCACCGCCGGTTTGCCGAAGAGGGCGATCTCGGCCGCCGTGCTCCCCCCGGAACGGGCGATCACCAGATCCGCGGCGGCGTACAGCAGGGCCATCTCTTCGCAGGCGCCCAGCGCGAGCACCCGGAACGGGACGCCGGAATAGGCTTTTTTCACCTCTTCCAGTTTCGTCGGTCCGGCCAGGTGGATCACCTGTACGTCGGCATCCCCCAGCTGTCGGAGCGCGGCGGGAAAATTCCGGTTCAACGTCGCCGCCCCCTGACTGCCGCCGAAGATCAACAGCGTCGGCCGGTCGCCGCTGAAGCGGCTGCCGAAACGCACATTCATCCGGTCAATTGCCGTACTCTTATCCAGATGCTCCGCCCGGAGCAGTTCCGGGCGCAGCGGCATCCCGGTACAGGCGACGGGACAACGACACTGATCCGCATTCACCGCGGGGAACGCCGTTCCGAGAAAACGAGCCGCCCGACTCAGCCAGCGGTTGGCGCGCCCGATCCGGGCATTGCCGTCATGCAGAAAAATCGGGATTCGCCGCCGATACGCCGCCGCCAGCACCGGAACGGAGGCGAAAGACCCCATGCCCAGCACCGCATCCGGAGCGAACCGCCGCAGCTCCCGCCCCGCCTGAAGCATCCCGCGCATCAGCCCGCTTCCGAAACGCCACCACCGTACCGGATGCAACCGTCCGGGACTGGGCATTGCCGGCAGCGCGATCGCCGGAATGCCGAATGATTCCGCCGCCGCCCGCTGTACCGCGGCATTTACACCGGAAAGCAGCAGCAGCACTTCGCCGCCGTTCTCCCGATGCCGCCGGGCCACCGACAACCCCGGGTAGAAATGTCCCCCGGTTCCGCCGCAGGTGATGACCAGTTTGCGCCCCGCTCCCGGAGCGACCGGCACCTCTCCAGTACCGTCGTGCGCCTGTGCCGTTGCTTCCGTCATGACCGCCCTCCGTCGCTGCTCAGGGCAGCAGAAGCCGCCGAAATTCTTCGATGGACACCGGCCGGCCGTATTCCGAAAGTTCGAACGTTTCCGCATACCGGACCGCGTCTCCCGCCGCGCCGTAAACCGCGCGCAACGCTTCGCGCCCCAGTTCCGCCTGGCGCACGTTGCGCTCCATCCAGCCGCGCAGCAGGTGTTCGCGCCGGGCGGCGGCGTCCATCCGGGAAGCGTCGAAATCACGATTCCCGTTGCACCACGGCAGCCATTCGTAGAACTGCGACTGATGGCAGTCGCACATCGCCAGCTTGGTCTCCAGCACCGCATCGATCGCCACCGCCGCGTCCACCCGGAACGGTCGGGGCTGCTGAAACCGGTCATAGCTGTAGGCGAACACCGGCGCCGTATCGCCCACCGGCGTATCCGGACAGCACAACGGCACCCCCACCAGAAAGGAGGCGTCCTGCACCAGCTGTCCCGTCGCCCGGTGATCAGCATGATAATCGCAGGTCCGGTGGGTGATCACCACGTCCGGACAAAAAGCCCGGATCAGACGCACCACCTCCTGCCGGATCGCCAGCGTAGGTTCCAGTTCGCCGTCGTTATGATTGAGCACCCGGTATTCCTCGATGCCGGAAATGGCGGCCGACGCCTGGGTTTCGCCGTAACGGCGGGCGGCCAGTTCCGCCGGTTTCATCGACTGATGCCCGGCGTTGCCGTTGGTCACCGAAACGAATTGCACCGCATGCCCGGCCCGGGCCAGTTGAATCGCCGTCCCGCCGAACAACAGATCAGGATCATCAGGATGCGCCCCGAAAAACAAATAACGCCGCTGAGTCATGGTTCTGGTCTTCCCTGTTATAATATTTACCCCCATCCACGCCGTCAAAGCAACCCATACAAGGCTCCGATCACGGCGGAAATCACAATCAGCCAGATAAACGGAAACTTCGTTCGGATCTGCACCACCGCCACGACCACCGCGATCACCAGCGGCAACGGTCTCACATAGAAATTCCAGTCCACCGGTGTCCCCCGCAGCAGCCCGCGGACATATTCCACCGGCAGCTCCGCGGTAAACACCGAAATCTCCGCAAACACCAGCACCGCCACCAGCAGCAGTCCGTAAGCCGCCGGACGCAGTCCCGACAGCCCCCCCTCCACCAGCAGCGACTGCTTCCAGCGGGCGATGAAATGCATCGCCAGCAGCACCAGCGCCAGTGCCGGCGTAATCAATCCCGCAGTCCCGACCAGCGCCCCGAGCACCCCGTATTGAGAGAAACCGACGTAGGTCGCCGTATTGATCCCCACCGGCCCCGGCGTCACCTGCGCCACCGCCACCAGCCGGGCGAATTCCGACGCCGTCATCAGATGCCGGGCGTCCACCAGGTCGGAGGTCAGCAGCGGCACCAGCGCGTACCCCCCTCCGAAACAGAGCAGTCCGTATTTGACGAAAAGAAAATACAACCCCCACCACGACATCAGCACGTCCCTCCCGCCCGGCGCAGCCGCCGCCGACGCCACCAGACATACGCGATGCCGCAGGGAATGGACATGACCATCAGCCAGCCCGGATTCACTTCAAACACCACCATGCCGATCACCAACGCGACGGCCATGACGATTTCGAACCAGCCGGTCATGGACTTTCTGCCGAGCCGCCAGGCGGTGGCGACGATCATGCCGACGATGCAGCTGTTGACTCCCAGAAACGCGCCGTCGATCACCGGGGAATCCGTCGGCAGCATGCTCATCCCGGAGGCCAGCAGCAGAATGGCCACCACCGGCGGCACCACGGTCCCGCACAGCGCCGCCAGCGCCCCCGGAAACCCGGCCACCCGGGAGCCGATGTAAATCGCCCCGTTGCAGGCGATGATCCCCGGCACGGTCTGCGACAGCGCCATCATATCCAGAAAGTCCTGCTGTGTAATCCATTGGCGCCGTCGGACGAATTCATTCTCCGCCACCGACAAGATCACATACCCCCCCCCGATCACCATCGTGGTGATCTTGGCGAACTCCCAGAAGAGAATCCCGCACAACCGCATGCGCGACGGCGTTTTGTTCTCACTCTCCGTCGTTACATCCATTCCGGCCTCCACCGGCATTTTCCGAAACATTTCGTTCCTTATTGCAGTTCCCGGCTGATCCGCATGGAACAGAAATCCGGGCCGCACATCGTGCAGAATTTTTCTCCGCCATGATCCCGGCCCGTCTGTTCGCTGCGCTCCGCCAATGCCTCCGCGCGCAGCTCCCGTGCCCGTTCCGGATCCAGAGCCAGCTCAAACTGTTTCTCCCAGTCGAATTCCGCCCGCGCCCGGCTGATCGCGTCGTCCCGTTCCCGCGCCCCGGGGCGTCCCAGCGCCACGTCCGCGGCATGCGCCGCGATTTTGTAGGCGATCACTCCGTTGCGGACATCCTCGGCATTCGGCAGCCCCAGATGTTCCTTCGGCGTCACGTAACACAGCATCGCGGCGCCGTGAAAAGCGCCCATCGTCGCTCCGATCGCACTGGTGATGTGATCATACCCCGGCGCGCAGTCGACGGTCACCGGGCCGAGAATGTAAAACGGCGCATCGTCACACAGTTCCTGTTCCTTTTTCATGTTCATTTCGATTTCGTGGAAGGGAATGTGGCCCGGCCCCTCCACCATCGCCTGCACCCCCGCCGCGCGGCTGCGCCGGACCAGTTCGCCCAGCACCCGGAGTTCCGCGAACTGCGCCTCGTCGCTCGCGTCCGCCAGACAGCCCGGACGCATGCCGTCGCCGAGCGACAGCGTCACATCGTGTTCGGCGCAGATTTCCAGAATCCGGTCGAAGGCGGTATAGAAGGGATTTTCCCTGCCGGATTTCTGCATCCAGCGCGCCAGAATCGATCCGCCGCGGCTGACGATCCGCAGCAGCCGCCGCCTGGCCGCCGGAATCTGCTCCCGCAGCAGCCCCGCGTGGATGGTGATGTAATCCACCCCCTGTTCCGCCTGTTCCCGGATCACCTGCAATATCAGCTCCTCGCTCAAGTCGTCCGCGTTCTCCACCCGCGCCAGCGCCTCGTACACCGGCACGGTCCCCACCGGCGCCGGACTCGCCTGAATGATCGCCTGCCGGATGCCGATGATCCCACTGCCGGTACTGAGGTCCATCACCGTATCCGCACCGTAGCGCAGCGCCGCCTGCAGCTTGGCGATCTCCTGCCGGGGACAGCTCGCCAGCGAGGAATTGCCGATATTGGCGTTGATTTTCGTCCGAAGGGCGCGGCCGATGCCGACCGCCCGCAGACCGGCGTGATGAATATTGGCGGGAATCACGATCGTTCCGGCGGCCACGCCGTCGCGGATCGTTTCCGGCGGCAGCATTTCGATTTCCGCCACGTGCCGGATCTCCGGCGTGAGTTCGCCCTGCCGTGCCCGGGCCATCTGGGTTACGCACTTCACCTTGGTTTCAATCCTTCCCGCGGGTTTACCCCCCGCAAATCATAAAATATTCGTCAATTCCTCAATCGTCCGCGCCGTCGCCCCGGCATGGCGGCGGATCGCCTCTCCCGCCCGGGCGCCCAGCTCCCGACGCAGGCGCTCGTCCGCGGCCAGCGGCCGGAGCACGGCCGCCAGCGCATCGTCCGAAACGACGGTACGGACTGCGTCGGCCTCTTCCAGCACCCGCAGAATGAAACGGAAATTCCGCAGTACCGCGCCGGTTACAATCGGCTTGTCGAGAAGCGCCGGCTCGATCAGGTTGTGTCCTTCGTCGTGTCCGGCCAGACTCTTGCCCATGAACACGATGTCGGCCCCCTTCATCAGCCGGAGCATTTCGCCGGTGGTATCCGCCAGCAGCACGTCCACCACGCCTGGACTTCCGGAGCCGTCGCTCCGGCGCCGGTAACGCAGCCCGGACGCTTTCAGCATGTCTGCGATCTCGCCGCCGCGCTCGGCGTGGCGCGGCACCAGCACCAGGCGCAATGCCGGAAATTCCCGGCGCAATTCTTCGAAAACCCGGACCAGCAGCGCCTCCTCTCCCGGATGAGTGCTCGCCCCCAGCAGCACCGGCCCGGCGTCGGTGCCGAATATTTCCCGATAATCCACCGCCGTCAGGTCCGAAGGCACCGGCTGGTCGAATTTGAGATTGCCCGTTACCGTCACCCGTGCCTCCGGCGAGACCGAACGGAACCGTTCGGCGTCCGCTTCCGACTGGGCGGCGATCAGCGAGAACATTTTCAGCAGCGGCCCGAAAAAGCACCGCGCCCGACGATATCCCCGCGCCGAATGATCCGACATCCGGGCATTGACCACCGCCGCCGGAATGTTCCGCCGCCGGGCCTCGGCGATCAGATTCGGCCAGATTTCCGTCTCGAAAATCACCAGCAGTTCCGGCCGCACCACGTCCAGCGTCCGCCGCACCCAGCGCCGGAAGTCGATCGGACAGAAGATCACCGCCACGCCGGGCGGCGCCTGTTTCCGCGCCAGTTCCTGTCCGGTGGTGGTCGTCGTGGAGAGGACGAATTTCCGTTCCGGATCGGCCGTGCGCCATGCCTTCAGCAGCGCCAGCGCCACCACGGTCTCGCCCACACTCACCGCGTGAATCCAGGTGCAGCCGTGAAACGCGGTCAGTTCCCGCACCCGCTCCGGCGTAAACCGCCCGAACCGCTCCGCGAAAGTCTTCTTCCATCCCGGCCGGTTCCGGTATTTGAAAATCAGCCCCGGCAGAAAACAGACGAACCCCGCCGGCAGCAGCAGATTATACAAGAACAGCCACATCCTCCCCCCTCTTTTCAGTCGTAAAAATGAGTGCGGATGTATTCCGCCGCCGTTTCCAAATCCGGCAAAATCTTCGTGCAGAACCGCGCCATCCAGGGACTGCAGTCCCGGAATTCCAGCGGCGAAAACGCCACGACGAATTTCCCCAGATTGTGCGCCGCGTAAAACACCTCCATGCTCGTCCCGATGCTCGGCCGGTTGTAGTTCACCAGAATCAGGTCCGCGTCGCGCACGTCCTGAAGATCGAACTCCACGATTTCATTGGCGCTGTCCACCTGCCGGTCGACGAACTTGCGCCGCATCGGATCCAGAAGCCGGAACCGGTCTCCGAGCAGCAGTTTGGCCGCCTCGCGCCATTCACGCGCTGCGCCTTCGTGTTCGTCCATGATCGGTCCGGAAAGATAAATTCGCTTGTTTTTGTCCATAAACACCACCAGAAAACGAT
>CASFXO010000284.1 GCA_949298665.1 uncultured Lentisphaeria bacterium | reverse complement strand
TGTTCCGCAGGAACGGGCGGCAACTCGCCGTCACCAGCGGGCTCGGAACCAGCCTGCTGCCGCTCCGCTGGAATTGTCCGCCCGAGGTGCTGTTTCTGACGCTGCGCCCGGCGCCGGAAAAACAGGGAACCGCGTCCCACCGCCCGAAGGCGACGGAACGCGGTTCAGAAACGACTCCTCTTCACAACCGGTGAATCAGGCGGTAACCACCTTCACCTTATGCACCTTGGCCGATTCGGTCTTGGGCATGGACAGATCCAGAACCCCGTGCTTGAAACTCGCGGAAATCCTGCCGCTGTCAATGTCATCGGACAACTGGAACGAACGGCTGTAACGGACCGGACGTCCCCGCCAGGTGAACGGGCTGCACGCAGTAACCTTCAGAATCCGGTTGTTCACGTCGATGTCCACCTGATCGGGTTCCACCCCCGGCATGTCCAGCAGCACCCGGACGCCGTTGGCCTGTTCGATCACGTCGCAGGCGGGAGTGTGGGTAACCGGTTCCACCGGAACGGCCTGCGCCACGTCTTTTTCCGTATTTTTTTCCATATCCATAAGTCTCCTCCTCTCTTCCGATGCTGTTACTTGCCGACCTTGACTTTGATGGCCTGCGGCTTGTGTTCCTCTTCGCGCGGCAGCGTCACGGTCAATACCCCGTTGACGTATTTGGCGGAAACCTTGTCGGGTGTCACCCGGCCGGGCAACTTGATGGTTTCCTCAATGTGGTCCGCCGAGCGTTCCCGGTGAATGAAGCGTTCGCCGTCTTCCAGCACGGTACTGTACTTTTCCCCGCGGATGGTCAGGAAATCCCCGACGACTTCGGCATCGATCTTTTCCGGATCGAAACCAGGCATCATCACCTTGACCACATACGCTTCTTTTTCCTCATCGACGGTCATGCGCGGCAGCGCCGACGGATGAAGTTCCCGGGAGCTGTCCCCGAAGAAATCCAGCAGATTCATCAGATCGCGGGGAAGATCAATCCCCACACTGCCCCACCAGGATTGCGGAACGAGTCCATAACGATTGCTGCTTCTCATCATACCACCTCCTCTGTGTTCTCCCCCTGAAAGTTGCCTGCCGTTGCCCCGACGACTTCGCGTTGCACCCGCTTCGCGTCGGCCCCGGGACCCTGTTTCGCAGATCCGCAACTTTTGCCGGGGACCCCGCTCCCCGGTGCTCCGTCCGGCTTCGCCGCCTCCGCACCTTCGAGCAAGGTTGTTTGTTTTTTTATTTTATGGTTACGTCGCTTACTCGCTTTTTTTCCGCCGACCGCAGGTCCCTGCTTTTGCCGGTTTGCCTGCTTGCCGGAGGCCTCGCTCTCGGCTCCTCTCTTCCGATCGCACTTTCACAATGAGCAGAAACCATGCCAGAAAAAAGTCTTCGCGTTCCTCCCCCGGAAAAGTGAGACGGATTGGCGCGCCGCCGTGCCAGAACGTCCCGCCGGCGTGCCAGTTATTCCCATTTCACGCGTCATGATCTCTCTCCGGCATTTGCAAACCGCCGTCGCGGCGGGTACATTAATCACACGCCAACTCAATGGAGAAACGCCATCATGCACACCGGAGACCGGATTCTCTGCCCCCACTGCGGGGAACACACCATCGTCAAAACCCGCGCCGTCAGAAACGGCGGCTGGGAAACCACCGGCCATGAATATTACTGCATGTTCTGCTCCCGCTCCCTCGGGCCCGTTCTGACCGACGCTTCCGGAGACACGCCGTCCCGGCCCACCGCCGGACAACTGGCCGCCCTGCTGGAAGCCGCCCCTCCCGCGCCGGTCCCCCGACTGGATGCCGACGGAATGCACGCCCATTTCTGTCGGGACTGCGCCGAATTCATCGCCCATCCCTTTCTCTCGCGCTGTCAGCGGCACGGCCGTGAAGCCGATCCGATGGGCGATTGTCCCGATTTCACCCCGAAGACGGCGGACGGCCCGCCGGCCGGAACCGCCAATCAGGAAACAAGACCATGATTTCATCCATTTTCAAGAATCGCGAAGAGCGTTGCGCGGCTTTCGCCGAAGCCGATCTGTATCCGGTACTGTCCTCTGAATTCACGCTCGGTCGTCCGGTCGAGGAAGTTTTCGCCGCCGTGGTGCGCGGCGGCGCCCGGCTGGTCCAGCTTCGGGAAAAAAACCGCGGCAAACAGTTTCTATATGAACTGGCCGTGGCCTGCCGCGCGCCGGCCAACGAATTCGGCGTGCTGCTTCTGATCGACGACCACGTGGACGTGGCGCTGGCCGCCGGGGCCGACGGCGTTCACCTCGGCCAGGAGGATCTGCCGCTTGCCGCCGCCCGGCGCATCGCCCCGGAGCTGCTGATCGGCAACTCCACGCACAATCTGGCCGAAGCGCTCGCGGCCGCTCCCGCCGGAGCCGATTACATCAACATCGGCCCGATCTACCCGACCGGCACCAAACAGGTCTCCTGCGGCGCCCTCGGGGTGGAGGCCATCCGCGAAATCGCCCCCCGGGCCGGTCTGCCCTTCACGGTGATGGGCGGCATCAAGGCCCGCCATATCGCGGAACTGCGCGCCGCCGGAGCACGCCGGATCGCCATGGTCACCGAAATCACCACCGCGCCGGATATTGAACAGAAAGTGCGGGAGCTGCGCTCTTTGATGATTGACAAGCAGTCATGATGGCGGTATATTTTCAAGATGGAAAGATTTTCGGAATCAATCGGCTTTCAATGATGACAGCCATAAGGAGATGAGAACAAAATGGCGGAAAAAACCTACAAGATCGCCGTTCTTCCCGGAGACGGCACCGGTCCGGAAGTCGTGGCGGAAGGCATGAAAGTACTCAACGCCGCGGCGAAGAAATTCGGATTTCGTCTGGAGTCCGACACCTTTGACTGGGGCGGCGAACGTTATCTGGCCACCGGCAGCGTCCTGCCGGAAGACGCGGCGGAAACGCTCAGGAAATACGATGCCGTCTTCCTCGGCGCAATCGGCCACCCGAAAGTCAAACCGGGCGTTCTGGAAAAGGGAATCCTGCTGAAGCTGCGCTTCGACCTGGACCAGTACATCAACCTGCGGCCGGTCAAGCTTTATCCCGGCGTGGAAACCCCGCTGGCCAACAAGGGGCCGGAAGACATCGATTACGTCGTCGTCCGGGAAAACGTCGGCGACGTCTATTGCGGTATCGGCGGCACCTCGCAGCAGGGCACGAAACAGGAAGTGGCGGTTCAGGAAATGGTTTACAGCTATTTTCAGGTGGAACGCTGTCTCCGGTTCGCCTTCGAGGAAGCCCGCCGGCGGCATAGCTAGGAAAAACCGTGGCGCGGCCTCTCCGCG
>CASFXO010000283.1 GCA_949298665.1 uncultured Lentisphaeria bacterium | reverse complement strand
GTGAAACTGACCGCCACTTTGATCGCCGACGCCCTCCGCGCCAAGCCGAACATCTGCCTCGGGCTGGCCACGGGCCGGACCATGGAAGCTGTGTATGCCGAGCTGGCCCGGATGCACCGGCAGGAATATCTGGATTTTTCGCTGGCCCGTTCGTTCAATCTGGACGAGTACATCGGGCTCGGTCCGGACAACAAGAATTCCTACCGCTACTACATGAATTACCACTTGTTCAACAACATCAACATCGACAAGCGGAACACCTGTCTGCCCAACGGCCTGACCGACGACATCGAGCACGAGGGCGAACGTTACGAACAGGCGATCCGGGAGGCCGGCGGCATCGACATTCAGCTGCTCGGCATCGGCCGCGACGGGCATATCGGCTTCAATGAACCGTTGTCTTCGCTGGCGTCCCGGACCCGCGCCAAGGCGTTGACGCCGGAAACCTTCGCGCAGAATTCGCCGCTGTTCGACCGGCCGGAGGACATGCCGAAGCGCGCCTTCACCATGGGGGTGGGGACCATTCTCGACGCCCGTAACGTGCTGATGCTGGTGACCGGGCGGGAAAAGTCCGAAATTCTGGCCGCCGCCGTCGAAGGGCCGGTTACCTCGATGATTTCGGCCACGGCGCTGCAGCTGCATCCGCGGGCGGTGGTGGTGGCGGACGAGGAAGCCGGCGCCCTGCTCAAGGGCCGGGAATACTACGACTGGATTTTCCAGAATGAACCCAAATGGGCGGCTTATCGGAACATCTGATTCGGAAAGACGGACGGAAAATGCGGGGAAGGGAAGGCGAACAGGTCTTCTCTTCCCTTTTTTCATCTTGATAAAACCGTCCGGAAATGGTATTTTATCCCGTTGTTGTCCAGTCCGGGAGCATAAAAAACAGAAGGATGCTGTCGAAGAATGAGTGATTGCGGACCGTGTTTCAGCGCGGAGGAACTGAGTGAGGCCACCGGGGGGGCCTGGTGGAACGGGGTGGCGCCGGAATCGGTTTCCGGCATCGGTACGGACACGCGTCAGCCGTTGACGGGAAAGTTGTTTCTGGCGTTGTGCGGGGAGAATTTCGATGCGCACGACTTTCTGGACCGGGCTCTCGGCGCCGGGGCCGCGGCGTTGTGTGTGGCCGCGGATAAGGCGGCGAAGATTCCCGCCGATTGTCCCGTGCCGGTGCTGCTGGTGGATGAGCCGCTGGAGGCTTATCAGGCGCTCGGGCGTCGGCACCGACTGCGGTTCCCGGATCTGAAAGTCGCGGCGGTAACCGGCAGTGTGGGGAAAACCAGCGTCAAGGAGATGCTGCGGGCGATTTTCCGCGCGGCCTGCGGCGGCGACGAGGAGGCGGTTCTGGCCACCGCGGGCAACACGAACAACCAGATCGGCGTGCCGCAGAATCTGCTGCGCCTCCGGGAGCAGCACCGGTTCGCCGTGATTGAAATGGGCACCAACCATCCCGGGGAAATCGCGCCGTTGAGCCGGACCGCGCTGCCGGAATGCGCCGTGATCAGTGCGATCGCCCCCTGTCATCTGGAATTTCTGGGATCGCTGGAAGGCGTCGCCCGGGAAAAGGCGCATATCTGGGACGGCCTGCCGCCCGGCGGCACGGCGGTGATTCCCGCGAATTGCCCGGGACAGGGGATTCTGCGGGAACGCGCGGCGCAATTCCGGATCTGCCGGTTCGGACTGCCGGAATCCGGCGCCGAGGTGACGGCCGAATATCTGGAAGGAGATCTCTCCGGCAGCCGCTTCCGGCTGCAACTGGCCGGGCGGAGCTGGGAGATCCGGTGGCATTTGTCCGGCGCCCATCAGGCGCTGAATGCGGCGGCCGCCGCCGCAACGGCATGGGCGTTGGGGATTGCACCCGAGGTGATTGCTTCCGGCCTGCCGGGAACCGCGCTGCCGGGCATGCGTATGGCCCGCCGGGAAGCGGGCGGAGTGGTTTATCTCAATGACGCCTACAACGCCAGTCCGGAGAGCATGACGGCCGTGTTGCTGCAACTGGCCGAAAGCCTCGATCCGCATCGCCTGCTGCTGGTGCTGGGGGACATGCTGGAGCTGGGGACGGCGGAGGCGGCGGAACACCGGAAGGTGCTGGAACTGGTACGTTCCCGGCTGCCCGGGGCCCGGGTGGTGACGGTGGGACCGCGTTTCGCCGCCGCGGCGAAGGTGGTTGATCCGAGCATCAGGCAGGTGGAGGACAGTGGCGCTGCGGCGGGGGTGGTGAAGGCGTTGAGCCGGCCCGGAGACACGGTTTTTCTGAAGGGATCACGCGGCATGGTGCTGGAGAAGGCGCTGCCGGATGAATGCCGGGACCACCATTGAGATCGCTGGAAAATTTTCGGAGTTTTCTGAAAATCGAATAATATTTTTCTTCATGATCCGTTATATCCGAATGAGTCCGGGAGATCAACCCCCCGGAAAAAAGGAGTAGGAGAAATGATGGGAAAAATGCTTTCAGCCGTTGCCGCCCTGTTGCTGGTCGGCAGTCTGTCCGCCGCGGAACCGGAAAAACCCGCGCCGCCGCCGAAAGATCGTCCGGAACCCGGTATGGCGGAACGCCGCGGAGGTCCGCGGGGCGGGATGTTCGGCCGGTTGAATGAAGAGGAACGGACAAAGCTCAAGGAAGCACAGGAGGCGGTGCGGAAGGCCGCCAGGGCCTATCGCGAAGACAAGAGCGATGAAAACCTCGCCGCCTTGAAGGCTGCGGTGAATGCCGCATACGATACGCGCATCGCCGTTACCAAGTCTTCCGGCACCCGGAACCTCAATGAACAGCTGGAAAAGATGACCAAGGAAAAGGAAACCGCCACGGAAGCCATGCTCAAGCAGGCGATGAATCCGAAACCCGGCAGGGAGGCCGGGCCCGGTGAACGCGGCGGCAGAGGGAAAGGCCCCCGCAAGGGTGGTCCCCGCGGCGACGATTGATCCGTCGACTGCGGTTTGAAGAGGAGGAGCGGCCCGGGGAATCCCGGGTCGTTTTTTTCGTTGCCGTGTTTCCGGGGCGAATCACCACGAAAAGTACCCGAAAGCGTGGTCGGAACGGATCCCGGTATGGAATTCAGAGTACCGTTCAGCGGGAACCGGAAGCGCGGAGTGAGCGGGTTCTGCCGGATTTCGGCGAGTACGTTTGGGTGGCTTCCGGGTGATAATTGTGAATGACTTCGGTTTCTTTCGGGGTTACTTCCACCATCAGGCGGCGGGTATGTTCGTCGAGGAGATCGTCGGCAAAAATGACGGCGACTTTGCGCTGCGGCAGGTCCCAGGTGATTTTTGCCTTTCCGGACTGATCGCCGTTATAGCGGATGTCGATTTCCGGTTCACTGTTCCGAATGCGCACCATCTCTTCCGGGGTAACGATTTTGTTCGGGCGAAGCAGGGAGGCGCGGGCGACTTCGACCAGTTCCTCCTGGTCGGAACGGCTCAGACCGTAACAGGGGTCACCCTCCGTGGTAACAGCGGTCCGGCAGCCCGGACAGAGCGGCAGCAGGGCGGCAAACAACAGGGGAAGGAAGAAGATTTTTTTCATGGTTCAAAATCCGGTTGGCAGGTCAATCCATTCAGTTTGCAGTTGAAATTTTTCTTCGAGCAGCCGGAGCAGAGCCCGGACGCCGACGGTTTCGGAAGCGTAATGGCCCAGGGCGATGACGGCAAGGTCCAGTTCCCGGGCCGCGTGGTACATGGTATGGGTGAATTCTCCGGTCAG
>CASFXO010000282.1 GCA_949298665.1 uncultured Lentisphaeria bacterium | reverse complement strand
ACTGCCGGGAAAGGAAATCAAGCGATGAATGATTCCGCTGCCACTCTGCTGGCCGTCCACTATCCCGCGGTCGGCGCGATCCGGGAACTCACCTCCGGCGGCGGTACCGCCGGAAAATGCTGGCGGGTAACCGCCGCCGACAACCGGCGTTATCTGTTGCGCCGCCGGGGAGCGCGCACCTCCGATCCCCGGCTGGTCGAACGCGATCACCGTTTCCGGGAATTTCTCCTGAATCACGGTCTGCCCACCACCCTCCCGGTCGCGGCCCGTGACGGCCGCCGCTTCGTGCAGGAAGACGGCGCGGTTTACGAACTGCACCCCTTCGTTCCCGGACGCTTCATCGACACCGACAGTGAATTCGAACTCCGGGAACTGGCGCGGGTTCTGGCCGAATTCCATCGTGTCACCCGCGAATGGCGGCCGCAAATGGAGAAACTCTCCGTCCGCCAGTTCGAAGCCGCCATTCCCGGCGGCGCCGCCCCCGGCACCCGGCTGGACGACCCCGCCGCCATGCTCAGCGCATTGGAGCACCTCGCCGCGGATACCGGCGCGGCGCCGTTGCGGACCGTGCTCGAACTCGCCCGGGAACTGACGGCGGAATACGGCGACGGAATTTATGCGGAAGTCGACCACGACATCACCCACGGCGATCTCAACTTCTCCAATCTGCTGTTCGGCGAGGACGGCCGGGTGGCCGGGATTTTCGACTTCGACTGGACCATGCCGGGGCCGCGCATCCGCGATGTCGCCGACGCGCTGCATTTTTTCGCAGGGGGACTGCCCGCCGGGGCGGATTGCGGCAGCATCTGGGATCTCACACAGCTGCCGCGTTTTCACGCGGAACGCACCCGGATCTTTCTGGAAACCTACGACCGGCTGCTGCCGCTTTCCGAACGGGAAAAACAACTCCTGCCCGCCGCCTGGAAGGCCCGTGTGCTGGCCTTTCACATCGAAGGCATGGCCAAGGTTCCTCCGGAGCGCCGCCTGGAATTTCTCACCCGGGATTTTCCGGAATTTCTGGAAGCGCTCCGGCGGCTCCTGCCGACCTGCTGATACCGGTCCGCCGCCGGGCGCATGGCCGCAACCGCGGCGTCAGTGCCCGCCGGAAGAACCGGCCCGTGTCGTCGGCTGCGCGTCGGCGGGGTTTTCGGGCCAGAAATGTTTGGGATAGGCCGCGCGCATTTCCCGGCGGACCGGGGCCCAGTTGTTGTGCCAGAACCCCGGCAGATCGGACGTGATCTGAATCACCCGGCGCGCCGGAGAAAGCAATTCCAACTTTAAAGGAACATGCCCTCCCCCCAGTGCCGGATGCGTCTTCAAGCCGTACAATTCCTGCACGCGGACCGCCAGCACCGGCACCGGACCGGAATAATCGATCCGGATCCGGGAACCGGTGGGAACCACGTATTTTTCCGGATAAATCCGTTCCAGTCGTTCCAATCCGGCATGCCCCAGCACGGTGCGGAGCAGGGCATGCCAGTCCACCTTGCGCAACGCGTCGAACGACCGGACCTGCGGCAGCATCAGCAGCCATGTTTCCAGCTGCGCCGCCACGCCCGCTTCGCTCCAGTCCGGCCACATGCCGGGTTCCCGACTTGCCGCAAAGCGGACCCGCTCCAGCAGAGACCGGGCCGCACCGTCCGATGTCGGCACCTGAAGTCCGGTCTCCCGGATCGCTTCCGCCAGCAGCCGGGCACATTGTTCCGGAGGCGGCGCCTCCAGCGGCGTCCGGCGCAACACGATTGCCCCGAAGCGTTCCTCCCGGGACGCCGAAACCCGTTCATGTTCCCGGTCGAACTCCACCACCGTCTCCACGGTCAGACCTTCCGGAAAATATCGTCGTAAATCCTCCTCCCGCAGCGCCGCCGCCAGTCGAATCCGTCCGGCGGACGCTCCCCCGTCCAGCCGCGCCACCGCCAGAAAACCGGCTCGCCGCAGGTCATCCCCGTTTTCCAGTGCCGCCCCGCGACCGCAGCGCAGCAGGTAGGAGGTTCCCGCATGCGCCCGGCTCCGCCCGATCCATTCCGGATAGGCGTGCGCCAGCAGCAGCCCGGCGGCATCCGCCGGCTGCTCCCGCCACGACGTCCGCATCAACCGCAGCAGTTGATCGCGGATCCCATTCAGCGCCCGGTATTCCCGCGGCCGCCGCCGCCATTGCTCCAGACGCAGCGATACGTCCGCTCCGGCCCCCGGCGGCAGAATGTCCCGTTCCTCCAGCAGCGCCGCCAGTTCGCACCCCAGCGGAATCAAATCCATGGCCCCGGCCTGCAACAGCATGGCACCCAGGCGCGGATGCACCGGCAGCACCGCCAGCGACCGGCCCCGCGGGGTCAGCTTCCCGGAAACGTCCAGCGCCCCCAGTTCCCGCAGCAGACGGCGGGCGGCACTCCAGGCGGCCTCCGGCGGCGGATCCAGCCAGCGCAACGCTTCCGGCGGCGCCCCCCAGCGCGCCAGTTCCAGCGCCAGACGCGACAGGTCGGCCTCCCGAATCTCCGGCAGGGGGCGTTCCGGCAGCAGCCGATGGTCCGCCTCCGTCCATAACCGGTACACCGCTCCGGCTTCCGTCCGCCCGGCCCGGCCCGCCCGCTGCGCCGCCGAAGCGCGGGAAATGCGGAAGCATTCCAGACGCGGCATCCCGGAGGCGGGATCGAAACGCAGACGCCGTTCGTATCCGGAATCGATCACCACGCGAACGCCGTCCAGCGTCAGACTGCTTTCGGCGATATTGGTTGCCAGCACCACTTTCCGCCGCCCCGGCGGCGCGGGCGCGAGCGCGGCATCCTGTCCTTGCCGGTCCAGACTGCCGTGCAGAGGCACCAGGAGCGTCTCTTCCGGCAGCGCGTCCCGCAGCAGCGCGGCGGTCTTTTCGATTTCTCCGACACCGGGCAGAAACGCCAGCACCCCTCCCGGCTCCCGCTCCGCCAC
>CASFXO010000281.1 GCA_949298665.1 uncultured Lentisphaeria bacterium | reverse complement strand
AAAGGCCCCGGGACTCCATGTCCTCGGGGTTGCAGCCGTAATTGCCGACTTCTGCCGTGGTGAGCGTGACGAATTGTCCGGCGTAGGAGGGATCGGAGACAATCTCCTGATATCCTGTCATGCCGGTGTTGAACACTACTTCGCCCACCGCGTCCACGGAGGCGCCACGCGAATCCCCGTAGAAAACGGTTCCATCCGCCAGTGCCAGAAAATGTTTCTTCAGCTTTTTCATTCAATATGCCCTCCGGTTCACGGCGTCAACATAATGGATCAACGCCTGATTGACCACCCGGTTGCCGCCGGGTGTCGGATAATCTCCGGAAAAATACCAGTCGCCGGTGTGGTCCGGGCAGGCCCGCCGCAGGTTTTCCGGTGTCTGAAACACCACCCGCAGCTCCGCCCGCAACCCCTCCGGCCGCAACCGCCGCCCGATTTCCTCACACAATTCCTCAAATCCCAGCGCCGCGTAGATCGGTTTTACCCGGTTCCGCATCCGGTCGTCCGGCAGCAGCAGGTCGTTCCGGGCCGCCGCCACGCATTCCTGGAAGAGGCGGTCCAGATGTTTGCGGCGGATCAGCGCCACGGCGGCTTCGAATGCGACCAGTTCCCCCAGACTGGCCATGTCGATGCCGTAACCGTCCGGGTAGCAGACCGGCGGCGCCGCTGAAACCACCACGATCCGTTTCGGTCCGAGCCGGTCGAGAATCCGGAGAATGGAATGCCGCATGGTATTGCCCCGGACGATCGAATCATCCAGCACCACCAGATTGTCCGCGCCCGGACGAACCAGACCGTAAACCACGTCATACGTATGCATCGACAGCTCCTTGCGGCAATCCGCGTCGGAAATGAAGGTGCGAAAGCCCACATCCTTGACCGCGATCTGGCCGAACCGCAGCGTCCGTCCCTGATGCCGGGCGACCAGTTCTTCCAGCATCCCGAGAAAACAGGTGTACGCCGTATTCGGAATATAGGAAAAAAAGGTGTTGTCCCAGTCTCCGTCCACCGCGTCAAGCACCGGATCAGTCAGGAGTTTTCCCATTTTCCGCCGCTCCCGCTGGATGTCGGCGTCGTTGCCCCGCGAAAAATAAATGCGTTCAAAAACGCAGCGCCGCGGTGTTTCCGGTTCCAGACACTGTTCCAGACGCACCCTGCCGTCCCGGCCGACCAGCAGCAGCGCCCCCGGCGGCACTTCCTCCACCTCGGCGCTGGTCAGATCGAAGGCCGTCTGCAACGCCGGCCTTTCTGATGCCGTCACCATCACGTCATCGTCGAAATACCAGTATCCCGGCCGAATTCCCCGCGGGTCACGCAGCGCGAAACATTCGCCGTTGCCGAGCATCCCGCAGAGGAAATACCCGCCGTCCCATTCCGGCGCGGCCTCCCGGAAAAGCCGGACCAGATCAGGCGAGCGTTCCCCGCCATCGTCAGGTCCGAGCAGTTTTTCCAGACGGTGCCCGATCATGGCCAGCAGGATATGGCTGTCCAGAGCGTCCGACAGATGGTGACCGGAGGCGGTCAGCCGGGTGAAAAGCGCCGACGTGTTGGTCAGATTGAAATTACCCGCCAGCAGAATGGTCCGGTTGCGGCAGGGACTTTCCCGGACCACCGGGTGGCACGCCGCCAGCGAACGCCGTCCAAACGTGCCGTACCGCAGGTGTCCCAGCAGGACCTCCCCGTTCCACGCGTCGTCGTCGATCCAGGAAAGGATATCGGCAAGAGCGGTGGCGCTGTTGGACTTTTCCAGCCGATAATAGGGTTCTCCGGGAACGGCGTCCAGTTTCAAGGCGGCCATGCCGGCGCCGTCCTGTCCCCGGTTGTGTTGTTTTTCCAGCAGCAGCGCCAGCTTGCGGCTACCGAAACGGCGCGTACCGTAACGCGCCGCATAGTAATCGGCATTCCGACGCAGCCGCAGCAATGTTACTCCGCATTCGTGTTTGAGTTCATCCGACATGAGCAGTCCCCGTTTCAATAGACGAACAGCATTTCCCGGTATTTGGGCAGCGGCCAGCATTTGTCGTCAAGCTGCGGTTCCAGCCGGTCGACGACCCGCCGCAATGCTACGGTCGCTTCCAGGATGCATTCATGTTTTTCCGGCAGCATGGCTTCCAGATGATCGCATGCGGCGTACAGCTCATCCAGCAGTTCGCCCACAAGCTCCGCGGAACGGCGCAGTCCGGCGACGCCGTGCTTCGCTCCGGCGTTTTCGGCCGTGACCAGTGCCGTATTGCGGCGCTGAAATTCCTCCACGGCGACCGGCAGGATCATGCTTCGGGCGATCTCCAGCGCGACCTGTCCCTCGATCCGGACCTTGCGATGGTATTCTTCCAGAAACACCTCGTAGCGCGACGCCAGCTCCGGCTGGGAGAAGACGCCGTAGCGGATGAACAGTTCCTGATTGGCCGGATCGCGCAGCGGCTGCAGCGCTTCCATGGTCGTGCGCAGGTTGGGCAGACCGCGCCGGGCGGCCTCGGCGCGCCAGGCGTCGGTGTAGTTGTCGCCGTTGAAGATGATCCGCTTATGACCGGAAATGATCGTGCGCAGAATCTGCTGCAGTCCTTCGTTGAAGGTTTCCGCCGGCAGTTTTTCCAGCTGTTCGGAGATCGCGTCCATCGCCTCCGCGATGATGGTGTTGAGCACCATATTGACCCCGGCGCAGGACTGACTGGAACCGGCGGCGCGGAATTCGAATTTATTGCCGGTAAAGGCGAAGGGACTGGTCCGGTTGCGGTCGGTCGCGTCCCGCGGCAGCGGCGGCAGGGTGTCCACGCCGATGCGCATGGCGCCCGGCGCGTGACTGGGGTGCGGTGCGCCTTTTTCCAGCTGTTCGATGACTTCGGTCAACTGTTCGCCCAGAAAAATCGAGACGATGGCGGGCGGCGCTTCGTTGGCGCCGAGCCGGTGGTCGTTGCCCACCGAGGCGGTGGCGGAACGCAGCAGATCGGCATGCCGGTCCACCGCGCTGATCACGGCGCAGAGCACGGTGAGAAAAATGGCGTTGCGGTGCGGGTCGTCGCCGGGTTCCAGCAGGTTGTGGCGACCGTAGGAACCGGACCAGTTATTGTGTTTGCCGGAGCCGTTGATGCCGGCGAAGGGTTTTTCGTGCAGCAGACAAACCAGTCCGTGGCGGTCGGCGACCTGCCGGAGCA
>CASFXO010000280.1 GCA_949298665.1 uncultured Lentisphaeria bacterium | reverse complement strand
CAGCAGCTGGTCGATGCGCCGCCGCCGCTCCGCCCTGGACAGATTGAACAGCGCGCCGAAGAAATCCAGCGTTTCTTCCGCCGTCAGGTACTTATACAGATACGACTCTTCCGGCAGATAACCGATTTCACGCTTGGTCTCCACCGCGCGAGGGGACCGTCCCAGCACCGAAAGCGAACCGCCGGTGGGATAAAGCAGCCCCAGAATCATTTTGACCGTCGTCGACTTCCCGGAACCGTTCGGCCCGAGCAGTCCGACAACTTCCCCTTCATGGATTTCGAAGTCAATGTCGTTGACCGCCTTGGCCTTGGGACGCCCCCAGAAATCCCGGAAAACCTTGGTCAGGCCGACGGCACTGACCACCGGTGTTGACTGCTGCGCCATTGCGTGAATTTCCCTTCCGTTGATACGGCCGCGCCTGTTATTCGGCCGTCGCTTGTTCTTCCAATGTCAACTCTTCACCGGTGCGTACCAGACGTGCACTGTTGAAGATAATGATCAGCGTACTGCCCGTGTGCAGCACCGCTGCCCAGATCGGCGTCATCCAGCCGAATACCGACAGCACCATCCCGCCGAAGACGAACAGCATCCCGAACACCAGATTCTGGTTGATGATCAGCCGCGATTTCCGCGACAGATACACCAGCATCGGAATACGGCGCAGGTCATTCGTCATCAGAGCAATGGAAGCGCTGTTGATGGCGATGTCGCTGCCGATCGCCCCCATGGCGATCCCGAGATCCCCGGCCGCCAGCGCCGGTGCGTCGTTCACCCCGTCGCCCACTACCGCGACCCGGGCGTTTTTCTTCACGGCTTCGACGAACTCCACCTTGCCTTCCGGCAGGCATTCACTGCGGAATTCGTCCAGCTGCAGCTGCTGCGCCACCGTTTCCGCCACCGAACCGCGGTCGCCGGTCACCATCGCCACAAAACGAACCCCCAGCTTCCGCAGATCGCCGATCATGGCGCCCGATTCCCGGCGCAGCTTGTCCTTGAAGCCGATCCACCCCAGCAGCTGCTCACCGCGCGCCACATAGACCACACTCATGCCGTCCTGTTCGGAAACTTCATGTTCGGGAATGGCAATGCCCTGTTCCGTCATCCATTTCACCCGGCCGATCCGGCACAGGTCGCCGCCCACCCGGGCCAGCACCCCTTTGCCGTGCACTTCCTGGAAATCCTCCGCGGAATCCAGCTGCATGCCGGCCTCCTGCGCCAGCGACTGCAAGGCCAGCGCCGTCGGGTGGTTGCTGTAACGTTCCGCCGAAGCGGCGGTTTTCAACAGCTCGGCCTGCGTGACACCGGCGAAAGCATTGAGCTTCACCACCGACAGAATGCCGTCGGTCAAAGTCCCGGTCTTGTCGAAAACAAACGCGGTAATCCGCGCCGCCAGTTCCAGGTGGCTGACGTTCTTGATCAGGATCCCCAGACGCGCCGCCGCCGCCACGGCGGCCACCACCGCCGTCGGCGTGGCCAGCACCACCGCGCACGGACAGGCGATCACCATCAGCGTGATCACCCGGTCCATGTCGGTCGTGAAACACCACGTTACACCCGCCAGCATCAGCACGGTCGGCGTGTAGTATCCGGCATAACGGTCGATGATCCGCACCACCGGGGGACGGCTCCCTTCCGCCGCAAGAATCATCTCCTTCACCGTGCCGAGCGTGGTATCTTCCCCTACCCGGGTCACTTCCAGATCCACCAGACCGGTCAGGTTCTGGGTCCCCGCGTACACTTCATCCCCGACGTCCTTGTCCACCGGCAGCGATTCCCCGGTGATGGAGGCCTGATTGACCGTGCTTTCGCCGCGCACGATCCGGGCATCCACCGGGAAATTTTCACCGGGACGCACCCGGATGATGTCGCCGATCCGAAGCGCCACCACATCGACATCGGTTTCCCGGTCACCGTCCAGTTTGCGGGCGGTATTCGGCGTCAGTTTGATCAGCTCTTCGATGGAACGCTGCGCGCCGCTGGCGGTCCGCGTTTCAATGATGATGGTCAGCAGCAGGAAAAACGCGATGATCCCCGCCGTCTGAAAATCCCCGCTGGCCAGCGCCGCCAGAATCGCCAGCGCCACCAGTTCATTCATGTAAACCTTGCCGTTCAGCAGGTCCTTGACCGCCGTGGCGACGATCGGCAGCGCCAGCACCACCGCGCCAAGAAACGCACTGAACATAGCCGTAAACTCCTGCTCCGGCAACAGCCAGTCCAGCAGGAAGGAATTGGCGCACAGCATACCGCCGAGCAGGGCGAACGCCACCCGTCCCATGGCGCGGTCGTGTCCGACCCCACCGGGCGCGTCATGCCCGCAGGGGCAGAAGCCTTTCGCCTCGGCCGCCGTCCCACAGCAGCCGTCGTGATGTTCATGCACATGAACGTGATCATGATGTTCATGGTCATGATGGGCATGATCATGTTTTCCGGCGCAGGCCGGGCAGGAACTGGATTTCACTTCGGTAGTCATAGCTTATTACTCCGCCTCCGCATTCGCCGGTTTCGCCAGGCGCGGCGGTTCCGGATTAATCTTGAGTCGAACCTGTTTGCGATCCTCCGAGGTCGCAGTGCCGAGAATATACTTGCCTTCCTGCGCCTCCAGCACATCCGCCAGGGTCTGATTGTAAAGCGCCATCAACACGGTCTTCGGACTGGCCTGATAAGCTTCGTTGATGCTCCGGAAATACTGACTTTCCGCCTTGACTTCCGCCACCACCTGCTTCCGGTAGGTCTCCGCTTCGGCAATGATGCTCACTTCGTCCGCTTTCACCTCATTGCCGATGCGCACCATGTATTCCTTGGCCTCGTTGATCAGCGTCGACATCGTATTGCTGGCCGCCGCCACCTCGTCGAAAGCCGCCTTGGTTTTGAGCGGTGCCGATGCACGGTCCAGCGTCACGCCGGTAACTTCGATCCCGCAGTCGGCTTTTTCCACCAGCTGGGCAAACACCCGCTGCACCGCCTCACGATAAGCGCTCTGTCTGGTGTAGAGGATGTCATCCACCTTCAACCCCGAGGTCACCTGTATCACCGCCTGCCGGAAGAAGTTGGTCAGCAGCGTCTGGGGACCGCGGCGTCCGGAGTAGCCGTATTCGTCTTTCTCCAGCTCATCGGGCGCGGTCGGATCCGCCGGGGTCTGCAGCCGTTCATAGTACTTTTTCGGATCCGACACCTGATACACGATGTTCCACGCGGTATGAATGATATTGGCGTCCCCGGTCATCAGATAGGCGTCACGGCCCGGTTCCAGCGGCCGTCCCTCCTGATCGCCGCCGTCGATGGACGTCGCCGCCGCCGTGAAATCGACCCGCAGAAACTGCGGACTGGTCCGCACCGTCACAAAACGGGTAACCGGATAGGGCACGAACCAGTGCCAGCCGATGTCGTAAACCTGGTGAAATCTCCCGAACCGCAGAACGATGACCGCCTCCTGCGGCTTGACTTCCACATATCCCCCCAGCGTGAAGAAGTACACCAGCATGCCGATGATCAGCACCAGCAGGAAGAAAAAGGCCATGCGCAGACTGCGCACCAGGGACTGCAGACCGGAATCATACTGACCGCTGTGGTCGAATTCCGTTGTATTTTTTTCCATTTCCGTCATGATTGCCGTCTCTCCTGTGCCGTTCTTCAGCGGGCGACCGGGCCGACTACGGGTTTGAGCTTTTCAGCACCGGGCTTCAGCAGATCGAACGGCGCGGCATTGGTGTCCAGCACCAGCGTGGTACGCCCCTTCATGATCCGGCGCAGCGAATCGAGCTTGCGCAGAAAGACCGCCAGTTCCGGATTTTCCTTGAACACTTCGTAATACTTGGCCGCCTCGGCGTCGCCTTCCGCCCGGATGCTCTTGGCGGTTGCTTCGGCATTGGTGAGAATTTCCGCCCGGCTCTGTTCCGCCTTGGTCCGGATATCGGAGGCTTCCTGCGCCCCGCGCGACAGATAATCCTGCGCCACCACCTTGCGTTCCTGAATCATCCGCTTGAACACCTCTTCGCTGATCGTGGTCGGCACATTGATCGTATTGATCCCGACCGACTGGATTTCCAGACCGAACGGCGCGGCGCGCTCCACCAGTTCCTTGAGGATCTCGTCCTGGATGGCGCCGAGTTTCATCTTCTGGGGGTCGGTATTGATGATCTGGCTGAACCGATACCGGCCGAATGTGGCGTTCCGGGAATCGCGCATCCAGTTGTTCAGCTGCTTTTCCGCCTCGCTGATCCGTTCGAACGAGGTGAAGAACAATTCCGGATTGCTGATCCGGTAATTGACGAAGATCCCGATCAGGATGTTCTGACCGTCCGCGGTGGTGGATTCCTCCAGTTTCCCGGCGTTTCCTTCAAAACAGCGGGTCCGCCGGTCGAATTTATAAATCCGTTGAAACGGATACGGCCAGCGCAGATGCAACCCCGGCTCCGGACTGACCTGTTCGATCCGTCCCAGCGTGGTGATTACCGCGCATTCATTCTGATTGACCTGATACGTGACGATCGCCATGAACAACACCACCGCCACGATGACCCCGAGCAGAACCGTCGGCCAATGCTTGAAAAAATTGCTCGTCGACATAAATTCTTCGCCTCCCTGCATGCTTTTCCTATTGCAATTTCAATCCTTGTTGACCAATGTTCCGAGATCGGCGTCGACCAGATCGAGCCGTTCCTTCTGCTCGAAATTGAGCTCGTAAATCTCATTGCGCAGCGAAGCGCTCAGGATGAACTTCCGCGTATCCGCGGCATCTTTCTCCAACAGCGCCAGATGTGAATTCAGCATGAACATCTCCGGCATGGCCAGATAGGAGCGCAACTGCTTGCCGAAACGCTGGCTTTCGGCCTCGGCCACCTTGCTGGTCCGATACCGGTAGGAGGTCGCCTCCTGGACAATCTGCCGGGCTTTCGATTCGGCGGCGGGCAGAATTTTCGCCGCGTAGGCCCGGGCTTCCAGCACGGTGGCTTCCTTCTGTTCCATCGCGCCGATCACTTCCTGGAAGGCGGGCGCGACCTTCTCCACCGGCGGATGAATCCCCAGCAGATTGACCGCCACAATATCGATCCCCAGCGTTTCCGCGTCCGCCAGCTTCTGAATCCGGTCCCGCATCGCGTCGGCAGCCTCGTGCCGTCCGTCGGACATGATGTGCATCAACGAACAGCTGGCCAGATATTCCGTCGCCACCTGTTCACTGATCCGCTTGAGAATAACCTCCGGATCCCGGTTCCTGTAGGCGTAATCCATGAGCTGGGCCTCCCGGATCCGGTACTGCACCGGCATCGACAGCGAAAGAAACGCAATCGAGACCCCTTCGCCGGCTTCCCGCTTCCGCTGCATGCCTTCCGGTTCGACGGCGACAACGAAATTGTTTTCTCCGGTGGCGTGTGCCTTGGTCCAGAGGATCACTTCGGGTTTCTTTTCATTATTGGCGGCGTTTTCGGCGTGTTCGTTTTCGCCGGCGACCACTTCATGAATCCGGGTGCAGCTGAAACGGTTGATGTTGCCGAAAGGCCACGGCAGGTCAAAATAAATCCCGGCGCGCAACGGCGTCTCGGACACCACCCGGCCGAACCGTTCCCGAATCCCGACTTCGTCCGGCCCCACTTCATAAACAGACGTGGACAGCCACAGCACCAGCGCCCATATCACCACCAGCGGGAACAGCGACCGCTCGATGAATCCGTAAATCCAGGTTCCGGAAACCTTGAAACCGAATTGGTAATCCAGCGCATCGGCCATATTGCGCATGACCCCGCCCGGCTCGGTGAACAGCGCCAGCAGCCGGCTCTCGAAAATCGGCCGGGGTTCCTCCAGGGTCCGGGGCCGGTAGAATTCGATGATGAAGTTCAAGACGAATTCCGCATTCAACACCGCCAGCAGCCAGAAGACCACCTGCGCCAGCCGCCCGTCGATGGCCACCTGGTTGTGATTGCAGATCGACACCACCGCCGCACAGAGCAGGATCCCGCCCGCTCCGACCAGCCAGCTCCCCATCGGCCGGAGCCACCGGAACGCCGCCTGCCGGGACTGTCCGACGAAAAACGCCCCGCTGAACAGGCAGAGCAGCATCAGAATCGCCGACACCAGAGCCGAATTCAGCGAATTGATCGGTTTCGGCCCGCCGCCCAGCCGCACCTGCCAGTAACGGGAGAACAAAAACAAGAGCAGCGCCATTCCGAGCGCTGCCAACACCGTCACCACATAAGGGGCGTACTTCTTATAATTCTCAAAAGAGCGTCCCGCGGTGAAACGCACGTCCTCCTCGACATTGAGCGCGCGATTTTCCTTGCGTTTTTCCAGCAGGTATTTCTCCTCATCCTCGACGGCGGCCGCGCTGCCCAGCATGCCGTAGATCAGGGAAGCCACGGCGAACAGTACCGACAAAGTCAACGGAATCACCGCCAGCGCAAACACGTCCGATCCGGCGAAGCTGTCCTTGATGATCCCCATGATCACCACCAGCACCAGCAACACAAAGGCCAGCAGGCCGCCGATCACCGACAGCCGAATCATCAGTCGGGAACGGTCCACCGCAGCCCTCAGATCATTTCTACTTTCCATTCCGTCCTTCTCCCGCTTATGTTAAACCTACTCCGTTGTCCATTCGCAAACCGGGGAATCCTTCCCGTATCTTTCCAGCCTTTTCCCCTTTACCGCGACTATATTAATACACTCCAATCTGAAAAAACGCAAGGTCTCCTGCAAAAAAACGAGAAACCACTATCCAAGCCCCCCTTTTTTTCCATCCCGGATGCAAGTTACGCTCTCTGTTCGCCGAACACCTCCGCCTGAAAGGTGAACAACCGCGCATCCGGCGAGCGCCACGTATCCGGCGGCAGTCCGGCCTTGCGCGCCAGATACCCCAGCGTCGTCTCCCGGTCCCAGCCCTGCTCCGGCGCCACCTGGGGCAGAAACACCGCCCCCCGCTCTCCGCGGCGCAGAATGATGCCGTCCCGGCCGATCTCAAAATCCTCCGGTCCCGGAATCGGTCGCGCCGGAGTCAGCACCGACACCTCAATCCGGAGTTCCTCCAGCTCCTCCGGCTCCAGCGGTGGAAACCGCGGATCGCTGAATGCGGCGTTCAAGGCGTTGCGGCGGAGATTTTCTCCCAGCGGCTCAAACGCCTCCAGGTTGCCGATGCAGCCGCGCAACGTCCCATCCGCCTCGTGCAGCGTCACGAAGCAGGCCCCGTCAGCCCGAAACAGAGCATCGTCCGGCACCGCCGGCGTTTCCGCTCCGGAAAATTCCGCGGCGATGCACGCCCGGACGAACCTCAGAATCGCAGCCCGCTCTCCATCGGAAATTCTGTTCATGCCAACCTCCCGCATTTTCCGCCCGGGCCGGCGCCACCGGACGCCGCCGCGCTAAGCCCGGCTGTAAAACACTTTGCAGTAACCATATGCGATAAAGGCAATCGTCGGCGCCAGCCCGGCAATGGGCGCGGGCAATATGCCGCCCTTGCCCAGCACCAGAAACACCTGTGCAATCACGATGTAGGCGACGATGATCACCACCGCCATGATGATCGCCATCAGGCTGCCGGAACGTTCGTTCTTGGTCGCCAGCGGAATTCCCAGAAACACCGCCAGAAAGCAGGCCCAGGGGAAAGCCAGCCGGTAATAGAACACCGTCATGTAAATGGCGCGCACCCGGTCCGACATGTCCGGGTTGCGGGCCACCAGGCTCCAGATCACCCAAGTGGGCAACTCCTCTTCGTCCTTGATGGCGTTGAAGATGTCGTCCGGCGTCTCCGGCAGCTCCTCGCGCGACAGCGTCAGCGACGGCAGATGCTCCGACTGTTTCGGCATCAGTCCGTCCCGGCTGTACGGGGTCCGCACCACCCGTTCGAACGTCCAGCCCCGGTGTTCGTCGAAGAGCACCCGGGCGGCGGAAATGTCCCAGTCCAGCGAACCGTCCGGCCGCATTTTCTTGAGCGTGACGCCGGAATTTTCGGTCCCGGAGGAAAACGAACGGAAAAACCAGTTGTAGGAGCGGTCCGGCGAACGATAGGTGAGCATCTTCAAGTCCTCGCCCTTTTCCACCGCGGTGTTGCGGATCACCATCGCCTCCCGTTCCGTATAGGGTACCAGCGCCTCATTGAAATAGATGTTGACGGCGGTTACGAGCAGCCCCATCACCAGAATCGGCCCCCCGCAGCGGAACAGCGACACGCCGGAAGCCCGCATCGCGGTCACCTCCAGGTTCTTCCCGAACGTCGCCATGGTCCACATGCACCCCAGCAGCATGGAAATCGGCAGCACGAACCGGATATTGCCCGGCAGCCGCAGCAGCAGAAACGTGAAGAAGTCGCGCATCGGCGCCTCTTCGTCCAGAAAATCTCCCAGCTCGTTGAAGACATCCCCCAGCACGAACAGAATGATGAAGACCAGCAGCAGAACGCTCAATTTGATCAGAAATTCCTGGAGCACATAAAGGTCCAGCGTCGGCAGGATGCCCCAGCGGCGCGGAATCACCACCAGGGACCGGTATTTTCGGGTATTTTCATCCATCGTTGTGGAATAGTCTTTCAGCGTTGTACGTTCCGGAATCCTATAGAGCGTATCATAATATAACACGTCTCTCCCGTCAAGAAAAGTCTCGGCTTCATATTTTTCCCGCCGATTTCGCAGTTCGAGGCGGCGGCGGCCGGTAAAAACGGTTGACAGCCGTTCGAAAAACGCTATATTGTCCGGAGAACACACCGCAACATTCTCGAACAAGGGAGGCATCATCCATGAAAATCGCGGTCACCTGTCAGAACAACCAGGTATTTCAGCATTTCGGCCATACGCCGTCGTTCGCCCTCTATGAAATCTCCGAAGGATTGATTTCCGCAAAAACGGAACTCCCCACCGGCGACAGCGGTCACGGCGCGCTCGCCGGGTTGCTGCGGGAACAGGGGGTCGATCTGCTGCTCTGCGGCGGCATCGGCGGCGGCGCCATCCAGGCGCTGACCGAAGCGGGCATTCAGGTGATCGGGGGCGTCTCCGGAGACGTCGACGAAGCGGTCGGCGCGTATCTGGGCGGCACGCTGAAAGCCGATCCCGATTTCCGGTGCAATCATCACCACGAGCATGAACACGGACACGAACACGGCGACGGCAAGTGCCGCTGCTCCGGACATTGATTCGGCCGCGCCTCCGGAGCGACGGCAGGTGTGAAGCCCTGATCCGGCGTAACATCACCGGTTGACGGGAAACCCATTCCCGGAGAACGGGAGGATGGCCGGGCGGATTTCATGGAACACGCGGAGAAAATCATGATGCAGGAGAATTACTGGCAGGGGAAATGGTGCATCGAGGTGGCGCCGGAACCGGCGGTGCTGGTGTTGTTCGGCGCGGTCGGAGATCTGGCGCAGCGGAAACTCTTTCCCTCC
>CASFXO010000279.1 GCA_949298665.1 uncultured Lentisphaeria bacterium | reverse complement strand
TCTCCTGCGCGCCGCAGACGGCGGTTTAAAAAATCACAAAATACAATCCGGTCGACAACAACAATGCGGCAACCCCGGACAACACCAGACGCGGCCGAACAAAATCCCGGATCGGACGCTGCTCGCCAACCGTCCGCTGGGCCAGGCGATTGAAACTCTGGGTGTGCATGTAACGCTTGAGGTTCCGGCGGCGAATCCGGCGGCGCTCGTTCAACAAATGCAGTTCTTTGGCGGTCACGGTCCCGGAGACTTCCTCCCTCTCTCTGTCTACCGACGTTCCTGTTTTTCTGTCATGGGGGAATATATCTTGTTTTCTTCGTAAATCAATCCCGGAAAACCATTAATTGCCGATTTTCCCGAAGGTCGGGAAATGGCCGCCCGGTCCGCCGTCGGATTCTCCGTAAAGAATTCGGCCGGATATGGAAAAACCATTTGCCGGACCCGGCATTTTCTGCTATATTATCATATCAATCAGGAAACAACATTCCGAAAGCGAAACACGAACGAATGGAACGCATCTATACCATAAAACTGGATAACGGCGCCTCCTATCAGGTGCGCGCCGCCGAAGAACTGAACCTCGCGGTCCATGACCCATGCGTCGTCCGCAAGGACTTCTACTATGACTTCGGTACCATCGCCCGCATCGGCGTGGCTCTGGAAGCGGGCAAGGGCCTGGAAATGCCGGTGGTTCAGCGCAAAGCCGATCCCAACGACCTGAACAACGCCGAAGCCAATCAGGGACGCTGCCGTGGCGCCATGCGTTCCGCACAGCAGATGGTGGAGCACCTGGGACTGCCGATGAAACTGCTCAACGCCCATTATACACTGGACGGAAAACTGCTGACGATCCAGTTCACCGCGGACGGCCGGGTGGACTTCCGGGAACTGGTCAAGGAGCTGTCGCGCGCCCTGAACACCCGGATCGAACTGCGCCAGATCGGCGTGCGGGACGAAAGCGCCATTCACGGCGGCATTTCCGTCTGTGGTCAGGTGCTCTGCTGCTGCCGGTTTCTCAAGGAGTTCAATTCCATCAATGTGCGCATGGCCAAGGATCAGGACCTGTCCCTGACTCCGGCTACGATTTCCGGGGTATGCGGCCGCCTGAAATGCTGTCTCAAGTTCGAGCACGAGGGCTATCTGGAGCTGGAAAAAACCATGCCGCGGCGCGGCGACTGGTGCGAATGCGCCGCCGGACGCGGGCGTGTCGTCGACAGGAACCTGCTGACGCAGGAGGTCACCCTCTGCCTGGAAGGCGGCAACCAGATCCGCTGCCGACGCGAGGAGATCCAGATCCTGCCTCAGGACAAGAACCGGCAGCATCCCCGCAAAAGCAACGAACGCAAATCCGCCCCCGTCGCCGTGCCGGAACAGGATGCACGCCGGAACGGCCGGGAACGGAATTCCCGACAGGGCAACCCGCCGGGAAAACGCGACCAGCGCCCTCCGCGGCAGGAGAAGCCGCAGACTCCGCCGCAGCAGCCGCAGAATACCGTGCCGGACGATTCGACTTCACAACCCGCGGAGTAACCCAAAGTGCCGGATACGCCCCTTCATCTTCCGGAAACCGGTCCGGTCGATCTGGAAATTCTGACCACACTGGACGCCGCCGGGCTTCCGGCCGGTCCCGGAGAAACACTTGACGCCTACCGCGCCCGCCTGAAGGAACGCCGCCGGCTGCTCGAAAAACTGGACCGGGATCTGGAGGAACACCCGGAAGTCACAGTATTTGAGTCGGTGAAGGTCTCCGCCGCGGACCGCATTCCGGATGCAATCATCGCCGAGGCGGCGGCGGTGACGGAGCCGCTTTACGGGTTTTCCGTCCGGCAGTTTCCGGGTTTTTTTCTGTCGCGCGACGTCGGGTTACTCTGGGGCGGATGCCTGATCAGCGACACGGAAATGCCGCTGGCGATATTTTTCATCCGGGCGAGTTTCCGGAAAAAACATCGGTTTTTCATTTACAACCGGCGGGAACTGCTGGCGCATGAACTCTGCCATTCCTTCCGTCAGGAATTGCGGGACGTGGCGCTGGAGGAGTTTTTCGCCTATCAGACCAGTCCGTCCCGCCTGCGGCGATATCTGGGCAACTGTTTCATCCGGCAGCGCGATGCGCTTTTCTTCACCATTCCGGCGCTGCTGCTGCTGACGGTTCAGGTGCTTCAGTCGTTTGCCTGGCCGCGTCTGCCGGTGTGGCCGTTCTGGCTGCCGGCGCTGGGATATCCCTGCTGGCTGCTGTTGCGCAATGCCCGGAGCCGGCGGGAATATTTTCGGGCGTACCGGAAACTGGAAGAATTCGGCGTACGGAATCCCCGTGCCGTTCTGTTCCGGCTGACCGGTGATGAACGCCGCGCCGTCGCCGCCATGCGGCAACGATCGGAACTGGAGGCCATGGCGGACGCGGCCACGGCGACCGGAGAGGTGCGCTGGCAGGTGATTCGGTATCGTTTTTTCAATCCATTGCCGGACAAAGGAGAAATTTCATGCAATTAACGGAACTGACTGGTTTTCTGGACCGAACGCTGGAGCTGGAAGCCTTCGCCGCCGATCACTCCAACAACGGACTGCAGGTGGAGGGACGTCCGGAAGTCCGCAAAGTGGTTGCCGGTGTGGATGCTTCGCTGGCCCTCTTCGAAGCCGCGGTCGCGGCCGGAGCGGATCTGGTGCTGGCACATCATGGCCTGAGCTGGGGGGCCGAACCGCGCCGGTTCACGGGGATCACGGCGCGGCGGCTGGAGACGCTGTTCCGGAACGGGATTTCCCTGTACGCCGTCCATCTGCCGCTGGACGCCCATGCGCTCTACGGCAACAATGCCCGTCTGGCCGCACTGGGCCGGTTGACCGACCTGCAGCGCTGCTGCCGCTACGACGGTGTGAATATCGGTTTTCGCGGGAATCTGCCGGCACCGATGGGTGCGGCGGATTTCGCCGCCGTATACGAGCGGGCGCTCTCCTGCCATTCCGTGGTGTTTGCGCCATCGAACCGCCTGCTCCATTCGGTTTCCGTCGTTTCCGGCGGCGGCGGCAACGAGGCGCTGCAGGATGCGGCGCAGCATGGGTGCGACGCAC
>CASFXO010000278.1 GCA_949298665.1 uncultured Lentisphaeria bacterium | reverse complement strand
CTGCCGTTTTGTCAATCGGAAAAGGCCTTTCCACCGGATGAACCTGCCGCGGAAAGAAGACCGGAGGTGAAGGCCCTCCGGGGACATGCCGATAGGAGAAAGGGGAGGGCATCTTGGAACATGGACGGAACTCTTCCCGATTCCGGTTCACCGCATAACGTTGCCGGAGTGCGGGACGGCGGCGGAATCCACGCCCGAATTCCGGCGGCGGAAGCCGGCGGAGGGCGTTCCGGCCGTCCCGGGGCGGGCGGGAGTTTCGTCGGGTTTTTCCTCCTTTTTGTATGTCAGCGGCGTATGGCCGCAGAGTTTTCGGAAGACACAGGAAAAGTAGTTGCTGTCGGTGAAGCCGCAGAGACGCGCGACTTTGGTGATGGACAGGTCCTTATGAAATTTGAGATAAAATTTGGACTCCTCGATCCGGCGGCGCGCCAGAAGCGTGCGGAAACTGCTGCCGGTCTGCTGGCGGATCAGCGTGCCGAGGTAGTTCGGATTGACCTTCAGCAATTCGGCAAGATCGCTGAGCGCGATGTTCTCCAGATAATGGCAGTTGATGAAATTCCGGCAATTTTCCAGATAGTAGCTTTCCGGGCGCTGTTTGGCGTTCGCGCCGCCCGGTGTGGAAAACAGATCCAGTTCTATTTTCAGAAATTCCGCGACGAAAGCGGCCGCGGCCCGGATTGTTTTCCTGCGTTCCTCCGGCACGTCCGGACGGGACCGGAGGGGATTCCGGTGCTCCTCGTCCGCTTTCCACTCCGGGCGCAGGTTGCCGTAATAGAGAACGGCCACGAGTTCGCCGCGATACAGGACGGGGCGCGCGTATTCCCAGACCCCGTGGGGGCAGCAGCCCGAGAAACTGCGTCCGTGCCTGGCCACCTCCAGGCTGCGCCGTTTGTTTGCCGAACAGCTGGCATGGTTGTCGCGGAGTTTCACCGCGCGGCAGAAATCCGCATGATGCAGGTACTGGTCCGGAGTGAGCCTCAGACTGGCGCAATGGTAGAACGCCGGATGCCGGACTTCGATGCTGATCGAGGCGGCGATTGCCTTTTCCTGGTACTGGAGCAGATCAAGAAGAGTCATTATGGGTTTTTCTTTTTGATGAAATCTGTGATAATTTAAGAGGTTTTCCTTGAAAATTCAAGGTCTTTTCTTTCCTTATATGCTATAATAAACTGGAGAGGCGGGGCGGAAATCCTGAATTTTCCCCGCGAGTCTGATGTGAAAAAAGTTCCGGCAATCTTCCGGTAGACCGATGTGAGTGTCTGAACCGGGAAGACCGGGTGCGGGGTGTTTTTTCGTTATGACCGGCAATTGTGGAATATGGGGAAATTGAAGCTACATAAGGAGGTTGTGGGTATGAAAAGAACATTCACATTGATCGAGCTTCTGGTGGTGATCGCGATCATCGCGATTCTCGCGGCCATGCTGCTGCCGGCTTTGAATCAGGCGCGGGAACAGGCCCGGCGCAGCTCCTGCGCCAGCATTCTCAAACAGATGGGAACCGCGGAACAGCTGTATACCGTCGACTACAACGAATGGCTGGCCGCGTGCTTGAACTCCCCCGCCAAGTTCAACTGGTACACCGGGCTGGCGCCTTATGCGGCCGCGATTTTCTCCCGCCGTTTTCCGAAGAAACTGAGCGTGGCCGTGCCGATGTGTCCCTCCGCCGTCGGCGAGGATCAGCAGCAGTTCCTGTACAAGGTGGATCATAAGGATCCCACGTTCGGCGGTTATGCGCATACGCGTTATTCCGGCTACATTTCCGCGTCCGGCAGCTGGAATCTGCCGGTCAAACTGTCGCGGATCCGCAATGCCGGGCAGAAAATCGCCGCATTGGACGGTATGTATTACGAACTGGGATCGCTGAGCGTCGCCTGGGATCCCCTCTATGCCGGCAGCGTCCGCTGGAATCGTCACGGCAGCCGGAATACGGTCAACGCCGTCTTTTTCGACGGGCACGTCGATACGGTGCCGTATATCACCTCTTCGTCCAGAGTGGACGGAGTGCGGACGCCCCAGAGCTACTATCTGGTGCTGAACGAATAACCGCGGCGGGGAAGTCCGGGGGCCTCGGGGGGGCATTCATCGGGGGAGGCGCTGCCCGTCCGGGG
>CASFXO010000277.1 GCA_949298665.1 uncultured Lentisphaeria bacterium | reverse complement strand
CCGGAGCGGGACCGCTCCGGCATGAAAACCGGGATGATTATTCCCGGTTTTTCTTTTCCATCTGTTCGATTTCCCGGGAGACGGTCCAGGCGTCGTGATAAAATTTGAGATCGCTCTCCGCCCGGCGGGCATCGGGTGTTTTCCGGAGCAGCTGCAGGGCTTCCTTCTGGTATTTGACCGCGTCCTCCAGGCGTCCCACGTAATAATAGCTGCGGGCCAGCGCTCCCGCGGCCCGGCCGCGTTCCCGATCGTTGGCGAATTTTCCTTGCGTATAGGCGGTGTGTGCCAGCGTGTAGACGCTGATCAACTGGAAACTGCCGGCGGGCTGCCGCATCAGATTCTCCGACAACTGAACCAGCAGCATCGGCTGGTCGGTGAATTCGCGTGCGATACGGGCGTAGGCGTCGATCAGCGCCTGGTCGGAAGCGCCGCGTTCCCGCAGCAGTTTCAGCCGGGTTTCATGGAATTCGAAGGTTTTGGGTTTGCGCTCGATGGCGGCGGCCAGATCCGCCAGCGCCTGTTCCCGGGAGTCGAGCATGTGTGCCAGCAGATTGGCCCGGGCGGTGGTCAGCAGCGTGTCGTCCGGAAAGCGTTTCAATCTGGCGTCCAGCAGCGCCAGCGCCTTCCGGTAATCCTTCTTTCGGGTCACCTCGGTCATTTCCCGGTCGAAGCGGTCGAAGTCGGCGGCGGCGGCCAGATCGTAACGTCCGGCCAGAATTTCCTCCAGCGCCCCGTTCAGTTCGACGGTCGGACCGAGCCAGAGCAGAATGCCGTCCTTGCTGATGACGGCATCGGTCGGCAACCGGTCGCCCGGGCGCAGATAGGCATCGGCGGTCTTGACCATGTCGTCGGAAGCGATGGCGATTTCAAGCGTTTCCATCGCGCGGTCCTTGCGCAGGGTGGCGGGATCATCGCTGCCGATGGCGAGAAATTCCACATCGCGTTTCGCATATTTTTCGCGGGCGGCGTTGATCAGCGGCACCGCCTGTTCGCAGGGTTTGCATTGCGTGCCCCAGAAGTGGAGCACCAGCAGTTTCTTCCCCTTGAGGTCCGCCAGTTTCACCGGCTTGCCTTTGATGACTTCCTGGAGTTGCAGTTCCGGGGCGGGAGCGCCGATCGGCGCGGCACCGGCAGCAGGAATCAGAACGGTCAGGACCGCAAACCAAAAAAACTTCATGATGGATCACTTTCTATTTTTTTCAACCAGTAAAAGAACCATTCGGAACCGGGCAGCAGCAACGCCGCCAGCAGCAGCAACGCTCCCGCCACCGGCGTCAGGTCACTGCGGAGCAGCGTCAGGCCGGAAAGCGCCACCGGCACCGCCAGCACCACCAGCAGCAGCCGGAACACCCAGCGACAGATGCGGATCAGCGTACGGGTGTTCATGCCTGTTCCGTTTTCCGTTTCCGCGCGGCCTGAACCAGAGAGCCGGTCAGGCGCTCGAAGGAGATGCCGGCCACTCTGGCGGCCTTGGGGACCAGGCTGGTGGCGGTGCAGCCGGGAATCGTATTGCCTTCGAGGATGCAGCATTTCCCATGTTCATCCATGATGAAGTCCACACGCAGAATGTCCCGGCAGCCGAATTCCTTGAAAAAGCGCATGGTGGCGGCGGTCAGTGTCCGCGCCTGTTCGGGCGACAGCGACGGCGCCGGACAGAAGTATTCCGTCTTGCCGTCCTTGTAGACGTATTTGGCGTCGTAGTCGTAGAAACCATGAGGACTGCGGATCTCGATGGCGGGAAGCGCCTGATCGTTCACAACCGGCACCGTCAGCTCAATCCCCCGGATGAACTGCTCGACCAGCAGCACGGAATCGTAGGCGAAGGCCGCGTCCAGAGCCTTTTCCCAGTCTTCCGCCCGGTCCACCTTGACGATGCCGATGGTGGAGCCTTCGCAGGGCGGCTTGATCACTACCGGATAATGCAGGTCGGCGGGAAAGTCCCGGTAGGCCGTGGTGACGATCCCCCACGGCGCGGTCGGCAGGTCGAGATCGTTCAATTTGCGTTTGGTGGCGATTTTGTCCATGACCAGAGCGCAGGCGGCACTGCCGCTGCCGACGAAGCGGATATGGTTTTCCTCCAGGAGCCGCTGCAGTCTGCCGTCCTCGCCGAAGCCGCCGTGAAGCACGGGATAGACGACGTCGGCCTCCCGCATTTCGGGGGTGATTTCACAGACTTTCAGGTCCACTTCAGTTACCTGGTATCCGCCTCTGCGCAGGGCGTCGGCCACGGCGCGGCCGGAGCGCAGCGAGATTTCCCGTTCGCTGCTGGTACCGCCGAGCAGCACCGCGACCCGGGGGGCGGGCGCAGCTTCGTGAAAGCGCTCCAATGTGCCGGGATCGGCGAACCGCACTTCCGGTTCCAGATAGAGGTGGAACCGTTCCGCGACCCGGCGGCGGATTTCCACCATCAACGCCAGCAGATCCGCTTCGGAAGCATCCCCGTGATTGACGAGGTAATTGGCATGTTCGCTGCTGACCTCCAGCGCGCCGTACCGGAACCCTTTCAGGCCGCATTCGTCGATCAGCCTTCCGGCGGGCTCGTCGGGCGAGGGATTGCGGAAAATACAGCCGGCGGTGCGACCCTTCGGTTCTTTTTCGCGCCGGGCGGCGATTTCAGCGTTGATCCGTTCCAGTTCCGCTTCCGCGTCAGGATCGGCGACTGGCAGCTTCAGAATGGCGGAGGTCAGAATGACATCGGCGGGAATGGAGCTGCGGCGGTATTGCCAGTCGATTTCGCCGCCTTCGGCATTCCAGATGGAACCGTTGGTCCGGCAACCGCACAGCTGCAGCACCAGGTCCCCGATGGCGCGGCCGTGAGCGGAAGCGTTCATGTAGAGCGCGCCGCCCAGCGTACCCGGAATGCCCGCCAGCTCGGCCAATCCCCCGAATCCGGCTCGGGCGGCGGTTCGCGCCAGTTCCGCCAGTCGGACCGAGGCCCCGCAGGTGATGTGGCTGCGACCGACGGCGACCGCGGCAAAAGCGCCGCGGTCGAGCCGGATGGCCATGCCTTCAAACGGCCGGTCCATGCCTGCGAGATTACTGCCGGCGCCGATGATCAGAAAGGGAACGCCGCGACCGTTGAGAAAACGGACCAGCCGGGAGAGTTCGATGTCGTCTCCCGGTTCGGCCATGACCGGCAGACTGCCGCCGACGCCGAATGAAGTGATGTCCCGGAACGGCACATCGAAGCGCAGGGCGAGTCCGGGCATCGCCTGGCGCAGTTCCTGAAGAATGGAATCGTTCACTTGAATGGGGTCCTTCCATGAAATTTGATGGAAAATCCGGGAGTGTGATGATTCACGCCGGATTCTCGTCGATTTCCTCCAGTTCGCCGTCGGCGGTCAGTCGGCGATAAAAACAACTCCGGTGTCCGGTGTGGCAGGCGGAGCCGCCGATCTGTTCCACCTGATACACGACGGCGTCCTGGTCACAGTCCACCAGAACGCGGTGAATCATCTGGAGGTGTCCGCTGGTCGCGCCTTTCTGCCAGAGGCAGTTGCGGCTGCGGGAAAAGTAGGTGGCGCGGCCGCTTCGCAACGTTTCCGCCCAGGCTTCGGCATTGACGTAGGCGAGCATCAGAATCTCGCCTGTGCGGTAATCCTGCGCAACGGCGGGAATCAGGCCGCCGCCTTTGCTGAAATCCGGTTCAAACATGAATGGTATCCTTTTTCATCGCTCCGGACCGTCTTTCCGGATGATCCGGTATGGACCGGTCGTTCTGCTGTTTTTTTCTGATCACCTGTCCGGTACGGGGCGTCGGGGTGGAACTCTCTTTCGTGCACCATCCTTTGGGCGGGGGCACGTGGGGAGTTTTTCCGACCGCAGCCGGCGTCGGAAGCATGTTTCGGCTTCACGGGTGGCGCGGCGCATCGGTGCCGGTCCGGCGATGTCCGATTGAACCGGGAACGAAGCGGCGCAAACGGACGCCCTTTTCATAAAATGCCGTACTTCCTGATTTTTTCAAGTCCGGGATTGGAGAAAGAGCGAAGAAGATCGATCCCGCAGGGCGGAGTGAAAACCCGGGAAACCGGGAGGGTTTTCATAAAATTATACGGAAAAAAGGGCTTTTGGATTTGACGTGCTTCGAAACCGGGATAATGTAACAGCATGACGACCTTCAGAAAAGTGGTCAGAAATCAGGAAAGGATGGATTTTTATGGAAAACAAGAAGGAAATTTTCGCGGACGGCATCGGTCAGATTCATTTTGCGGGCGGCATGGTCCGTTTTGACTTCGTTACTCTGCAGCCGACCGAAGACGGCAAGGCCCCGACCCCGGTGGTCAATGAACGCATCATCATGCCGCCGCAGGGATTTCTCGGCGCGTTCAATTCCATGCAGCAGCTGATCGACAAGCTGCTTGAAGCCGGTGTGCTGCAGAAGAACGAAAAGGCCGGCAACAACTGATTGCGGTGTCCGGTACCGCATTTCCGGTTTGAAAACGCTTCTCGTGTCGAAAATACGCGGGGAGCGTTTTTTTTCGTCTGTGAACACTTGAAACAAATGAATCACTTTTGTCCTGCATGAAACAGGCTTTCCTTATTTTTCAATGAATCGCATGAATCAGAATCTTGCGGCTATTTTCCCCGGGCTGGTTGCCGGTGACGGAAGTTTTATGTATAATATTCCGTAAAACCGGCGGAGAACAGAAAAATCACAACCAGGGGAGAAGGAACATGCA
>CASFXO010000276.1 GCA_949298665.1 uncultured Lentisphaeria bacterium | reverse complement strand
CACGGGACGGGGAACGGATTGCGGGAGGTTTATCTGGCGTTTCCACCGGTGGTGTTCGGCGGCCCCTATTGCGGCGGGCATCAGCACATGGACAGCCTGTCGCTTCAACTCTGGGGCGAAAACAGCGACCGGCTGCCGGATGCCGGATATGCGGCCTACCGGGACGGTTTCAGTTCGTGGCATAAATACTTTTTTCACTCCGCCCGTTATCACAACACCGCCATGGTCTGGGATCGCCGGGTGGAACCGTATTCGCTGCAGGCCCGGCGGCGCAGCCGCGCCCGGCTGCTGGCGTATGAGGACGGCAGCGGCAGCGATCACCGGCTGCAGCTGGTGGAGGCAGCCGCGCCCGGACCGGATTTCAACGGCGTCCGGGAGCGGCGCCGGATGGTGGTGCAGATTCCGTCCGGGGCCGACGGCGGCTATACGGTGGATTTCTTTTTTCTGGCCGGCGGGGAGATCCACGAGTCCTATCTGCTGCAAAGTGAAAACGAGGCATGCGAGTTGAAACTTTCCGTGACGCCGCATCCGCATCCGGGCACCCTGCGCGATCTGCTCGGCGACAGAGGCGGAAAGGATTATAACGCCTATCTGGACTTTTTCCGGGATGTCGCCGGAGTCGACGGCACGTTGCCGCTGGCCGGAGAGTTCGTCGGGACCGAAAGCGGGGTGCGCACCCGCTTTTTCCTGAATCCCCAGTCCGGCGGAAGCAATTATTTCACCACGGCGCCCAATCTGCGCCGGTACAAATTCCAGACGGAGAAAGGAAAGTCCCGCCGCACCTTCGGAGAAATCCGCGGTCATCATCTGACCCGCCATGTACCGGCAAGCGCCGGAGCGACGATTTTCGGTGCGGTCTATGAAATTGTCGGACCGGACGCCGAGCCGGAAATTTCCGGCGTCGACTGGTTCCGCAGCGGGGAAACGATCGCCGCCGTCATTCGCACCCGCCGCGGCTGCGACATCGTTTACATCAGTCCGGACCAGGAGGCGCGACAGGTGGAGGGCGTGGCGTTTTCCGGTCGTTTCGCAGTACTGCATCTGGAGCCGGACGGCACTCCGGGCTGGGGATATGTCCGTGGCGACGGGCGGATTCAGGCGGATGGGTTTGAGGTGCGGGGGGCCGTTGCACTGAAACTCGCCTCCGCGCTGCCACCGGCCGATTCTTCGCGGCGGCCGGATACGGCCTATGCGGCGCGGGAGCTCTTTCCGGCGGAACTTTATGTGCAATCGCCGCCGGAAACGCTTCCGCCATTGACCGGGCACTGGGTGTACACGGAACTGGGTGACGGCAGCGGTTTCGGAGGCAAGGTGCGGGGGCAGGAGAAGCTCGGCAATCTGATCCGGCTGGAGCTGGAGTCCCCGCTGCCGCTGCGCCCGGGGCCCGGCAACCGTATGTGGTGGGTGAATCTTCCCGGGATTTCCGAAACGGTTCCGGGCTCCATGCGGGTCCGGGTCGACGTGCCGGTGTTTGTGTCCCGGTATTGACAAAAACGGTTCAAAACGGTATATTGCCTCCCAACTGAATCCGACTGCGGACTCGAAAAAACG
>CASFXO010000275.1 GCA_949298665.1 uncultured Lentisphaeria bacterium | reverse complement strand
AAGGGGTTGACCGTATTGACTTTGCTCGTGCGGTGGGGGCGGGCGCTGGCTGCCCAGACCCAGTTTCTGCCGTCGATTCTGGCATATACGTCCAGGCCGTTGATGCCGAGCGGGGTCATGTGCGGCATGAAGGCGTTGCTGGTCAGCGTCCAGCGGACGCCCCAGCGATTGGCGTTGACCGTTTTGAAGTGCAGATAAATGCCGGTGGAATGGGTGGAGAGCGCCCATACCGGCGGCCGGACCGTTTCCCGGAAGCGTTCCGGCAGCCGCCGATACGGAAATTCCCGGTTGTCCCAGCCGCGTCCCCTGATGAATTCCGGATGCTGCGCGGCCACGTCGATCCAGGCGGTCTGTGGTGGAAGATTTTCCTGATCCTTCAACGCTTCGTCCAGTCGGGTGGCGTCGGCGGTGTCGTAGCTCATTTTCAAATCCCTGATTTTGCCGCGAAACGGCGATACAAACCGTTGCTTTTCCCAGGAGGCGCCGACCGCGAAGCGTCGGCGCGGATCATGACCGAGATCGCCGACTTTTTCCAGTATCCCCACGGATTCGCCGTCGATCTTCAATTCGGTCCGTTCCGGGGTGTATGCCAGCTGGAAGCGGTGTTCCTTGCCGTCGTCGTAACGTTTGTCGGAAAGCAGGCGTTTGCCCGGACCGGCGTTGCCGGCGGTCAGCAGCCTTACCTGTCCCTGCCAGAAGCTCGGGGCCCAGCCGGTGTATTCCGAATCTCCGTTCCGGGTGCCGAGCAGAAACTGATTGTCGGCGCGACCGGGAGGATCGGCCTGAAAGACGCCGGTCAAAGTCCAGGGCATCCCCCGCATGTCGAGCTGCGGCACATAACGGGGCATGATGCGTCCGGTCTCCTCCGGCTGCGTCGGACGGAAGGAATATTCCGACGGTTCGGCGGCGGTTGTTGCGTTCGGATTCCAGCGGATCTCTTCCGCCGTTGTCGCGGTGCCGCAGGAGATCAGCAGGAGGGGTATCCACCATCTGGTCGAAAGGAGACTGTTTGAAACTTTCACGGCTTTTTCCTTGATATCGCTGTTGGTCGCTGTTGGGTGTTTCCGGTCTGTTCCCGGCTCCGCCGGATGGTCTGATATACGGCAAGGATGTTGTCCACGGGAATGTCGGTATGGAAAATCTGGCTCGGCGCCGGAATATAACTTCCGTACCGGGAGAAGGTGGCGATGACGGAACGAACATGATCCGCAACATCCTCCGGGGTGCCGAAAGGTAGAATCCGCTGCGTATCGATGCCGCCGTGAAAGACAATCCGGCCGCCGAACTGCCGCGCCAGCATCTCCGGCTCCATATGGCGGGCGGATACCTGAACCGGATCCAGAATGTCCACTCCGGCGGCGATGAAATCGTCGATGAGCGGCGCGATCGAACCGCAGGAGTGCATCATGACCTTCAAACCGTAGGAATGCGCCAGCGCACACAGTTGCCGGATGTTGTCGTCAAAAAGTTCCAGCCACCGGTCCCGGCCGATCAGCAGGCTCTCCTGTGTGCCGAAATCGCTGCCGAAGAACCAGATTTCCATTTTCCCCCGGAGGGTGGAGAAATAATGGTCATTCAGTTCCAGGTACATCTCCGTGAGCCGGTCGACCAGGGTTTTGGCCCGCTGCGGTTCGGCGGCGACGTCCAGCAGGAAATTCTGAAAACCGCGCATGCGGCTGGCGTCACCCATGAGGCCGGACCAGAGTCCGCCGATCCGCTGCCGTTGGCCGTTGGCCTCGGCCTCCGGCAGCAGAATGCTGAAATCGAAATCCCGGGCACGGGGCCAGGGATGGCGGAGAATCTCCGCCGTCGAAGGATCGTCCCGTTCGAATGGACCGCACAAAGCCTCATCGACCGAGAATTTGCTGTCGCGGGCACCGCGCTGCCAGCGGATTCCGAGGGGACACGTCCGTTCCCGTCCGGTGATGTGCGGCGAAAGCCGGAGGCACTTGGCCGCATTTTCGTTCTGGGAGATGTCGCGGGCGGAGAGATAGTAAAAGTCCACGCCCAGCGCATCCAGCAATTCCGTTTCCGTGGCAAGTCCGAGACGTTGTTTCAATCTCCGGTCGACATCCTGATGGGCCAGGTAATCGACGAGAATTTTCGCAGCCGATCTCAACCGGCGACGGTTTTTCCGGGGGTTCTCCGCAGAACCGCCGACGGTATTTCCGGGCACTGCGACAGGTGGTCTGTGGAGAACGGAATTCATGAAACGCTCCGGCGGTTAGAGTTGGTCGCTCGGCGTGCCCAGACGGGTCCAGCGGGTCTTATATTCGTCCGAACGCAGCGCCGCGCGGGATTCGTTGACCACATGACCGTCGTAATACAGAATGCTGGCGCTCGAATTATTGCCGTGGGCCAGATAGCCGAACTTGGTCTGGTCGCCGGTGCGGAAGTCCCTGCCGGGGGCGAAAAACTGTTCGCGGGCCCAGGCCGAGGTGGTGTTTTCGCTGGTGCTGTCGCCCATGGTCAGGAACTGGCTGGGCTTTTTGATCTGACTGGCCTTCACCGGGCCCCCGCGTGCGGCGGCGACGTTGTTGCCGTACTGGAATTTGCATCCGGCGCCCCAGTTTTGAGGAACGTCGTTGGCCAGCCACCCGGAATAATTCATGCCGTACGTGGTGATGTCATAGGCTTCCGTACCCTCGGCCAGGCGGGCCGGATCGATACGTTTGATGGCGATCGGGCAGGTAAGAACGTTTCTCTTCGCCCGGGCCGCCCGGTGAACGGACGTGGCGCTGGTGGAGACGACACTGTCGGCGGCCCGTCCGAGATAGGGAAGAATCAGGTTCGGCCAGTAGCTGACGCCGTTGCCTTCCGACATCTTGCCGTTGTAATGGCCGTGGGCATTCATGAAGTCATCATTGTCGCCGGAGTAGAGAATCCGGGCCGTTCCGATCTGTTTGAAGTTCGCCGTACAGCTTAGAATCAGAGCTTTTTCTCTGTCCCGGTTCAGTGCCGGAAGCAGCATTCCGGCGAGAATGGCGATGATCGCGATCACTACCAGCAACTCAATCAGCGTGAAGGCTTTTCTTCGTTTCATGGCATGGATCCTTGTGCGTTATGATGATCATGGTTTTCTGATCCGCCCGGTGGTCGGCCTGTGGCGGATCAGACCGTTCAATTCAGTTGTTCATTCGGCGTGCCCCGACGGGTCCAGCGGGTTTTGTAATCGTAGGACATCAGGGCGTTCCGGCTTTCGGCGGAGACGTGGCCATCATAATAGAGCATGTTGAGACTCTGATTGTTGTCGTGCTGAAGATAAGGCGTGGTCGGCTCCTTGGTGAAATACCGTCCCGAATGCATGTAACAGTTGCTGGCGGTATTGGCTATCGTGCTGTTGTAGGTATTGTCCGAGACGGCGAAAAACTGACTCGGGCGTTTGACCTGCGAGGCTTTGGCCGGGCCGCCTTTGGCGTCCGAGGGATTCGGCGTACCGAAACGGTGGCCGCCGCCGTAATACTGGTCGCCTTCCCAGTTGTGCCAGCCGTAGATGTTGGGGCCGTAGGTGCAGAGCTGATACCATTCGATGGTGGTGTTGATGCGGTCCGGCGGAATATTGCGCAATGCAATCGGGCAGGTGAAGACGCCTTTGCGGAGGGCTCCACGCTGATCGGCATCCACGGAAACCGTTTTTTCCATGGTACGTGAGGAGAGATAACGACTCAGCAGATTCGTCCAGAAGGAGACGCCCACCGTGGAAGAGGCCCCCAGTCCGTTGTGATGGGCGAAAGCGGGAGCGAAGTCGTCATTATCGTTGGCGTACAGATGCCGGGCGGTACCGATCTGTTTCAGATTGGAGGCGCAACTGATTTTCTGGGCCGTATTGCGGGCCCGGTTCAGGGCCGGCAGCAGCATGGACGCCAGAATGGCGATGATTGCGATCACCACCAGGAGTTCAATCAGTGTAAAACGCTTTGACATTCTCATCGCCAAACTCCTTCCTTCCTTTTTTTTGGGTAATGTTTTGCTGGCATATTCTCTTAAGATTTTCTTAAGGATAAGATTTCTTAAGAAATGAGAACCCTAGAGTTTTCCAGAACTGCCGGATCAGAATTTTTCTCCCGGCGGCACGATTTCGTTGAGCAGCGGCTCCGGTTCGTTGAGCATGTTGCACCATTTGCGCTCGAAAACCGCCGCGATCGCGCTGCCGATCAGATGATTCGGGTAACGCACCCGGTAAATGCCGATGCCGTCGACC
>CASFXO010000274.1 GCA_949298665.1 uncultured Lentisphaeria bacterium | reverse complement strand
GTATCGCCGTCCGTTTCCGGGAGCATTTCGGCAAGAAGAGTCAGCGACTGGTCGGAGAGCCGGTAATCAGCCTGGAAAATGCGGTCTTTTTCGGCATCCGGTGCGGCGATCAGCACCGTCAGCGTGTCCGCGGCAGCGGCGGGGCCGAGCGTGTCCAGCAACCGCCACTGCTCGGCGGCGCTTTCGCCGCAGATTTCCGTTTCATGATTCACGGAGGCGGGCTTGAATCGGTGGCGGGTGACGGCGCTTTCTTTCAGAAGTTTCGGCGGTTCCGGCAGCGCGATTCGCAGATAGCCGTCGAAAACAGTTCCTTCCGGAGTGACACGCCGGACATCTCCGTAAAGAGTCGTACCGTCGTCCGCCATCCAGTACCGGGCACACCAGCATGATGATTCCAGTTCGACGACGTATTGGTCGGTACCGCGCAGCAGCAGCAGTTCGCCGTGGTCGGCGGGAAAGAAGAGTGGATTGACGGCGTCAACCGCCGCGTCTGTCCGGGACGGAGCGGCGGCGAACGGGGACGAATCTCCGATAAGATGGCACCCTCCGGCCAGCAGCAGCGTCGGAACGGTCAGAAGCAGCGATTTCCGAAGCGTTTGCCGCGCCGGGAAAAGACGGCGGGCGGCGTTGTACTTCTTTTTTTGCAACGGAAATGGCATGTTGATCAGTCTCCGGTCCGGTTTAATAGACCGTATTTTGATGGAATATCAAGCCGGGAGCGGGAAATTCCCGATATTTTTCCGATGGTCTCCGAAGGGGCTGGGAAGGAGGAGAGAAGGAAACGGTTTTTTCGGAAAATCGGAAACGCCGGCGGTTGAAATTGCCGTTTCCGGATGTACATTGCCGGCATTCTTCCGCAATGATGAACTTGGAACCAATGGTGAGGAACATGGCTGTAATGTGGCGGTCGCGAATGCAACTGTTGTCACTGATGGCGGCGCATTTCGTCATCGACATGCTCGGCGGACTGCTGCCGGGATTTCGGCCGGGGGCGCGTGAGCATTTCGGGTTGTCGCTGGGGGCGGGGGTGGTATTGCTGGCGATCATGGGGATCGGCTCCAATCTCTTCCAGATTCCGGCGGGACTGGTGCGCCGGCATGCCCGGCTGCCGCTGATGATCCAGTGCGGCATGGCTTTGTCGATGCTGATCTTTCTGTTCGGTTTTCTACCCGGGGGGACGCCGGTGTGGGTGCTGGCGGCGCTGATGTTCCTGGTCGGGATCGGTATTGCGTTCGTCCACCCGGAAGGGTTGCGCGGAACGCTGGCGGTGGACGGAATTCCGTCTCCGGTCTGCACGTCGCTTTTTATGGTGTCGGGATTTCTCGGCTTCGCTGCCGGACCGCTGGCGGGGGCGTGGCTGGTCGGACACTTCCGGCTGCCGGGACTGCTGCTGTTGATTCCGCTGCCGCTGCTGGTGGTTCTGGGGATCTACCGCAGCCGGGTCCGGCTGGCGGTGGATTCCGGCGGCGGTACCGCCTCCGGGCAGGCGGAGCGGCAGGACCAGCCCTGGAGTTACCGGAACCTTTTTACCATCGCCGTTTTCATGAACGCGGGTTCCGCCACCTTGCAGGGGCTGTTGCCGTCGTATCTGCATGAAACCGGTTTTCCGCTGACTTTCTGCGGGATGAGTGCGATGCTCTTCGGCATCGGTTCGGCGGCGGGATCGCTGCTGTTCGGTGTGCTGGCGAAACGGTATCGGCCATCTTTCTTCATCATGGTCGGCCTGGCGGTGGGACTGCCGGTGATCGCGGGATATTTTCTGCTTTCCGGATTTCGGAGCGCCATCTGGCTGACGATTCCGGCGGGTATGCTGCTGAGTGCGGGGTTTCCGCTGATCGTGGTGTTGGCGCGGACCGCGCCGGGGCGGCTTTCGCTGAGTATGCGTCTGGCCTGGATCGTCGGGGGGAGCTGGTCGGCGGCGACGGCGATTCTGCTGCTGGTGGGACAGCTCGCGGACCGGATCGGTCTGGGGCGGGCGATGAACGCGGTCTGGCTCTGTTATCTGCTTGCTCTGGTGGTGGCGGTGGCGGGGCGCGTTCGCCGTCGGACGGCACGGTAGCGGAGATTGCTGTACCGGGGCGCAGATACGAAGGCGGAGAAGGCACCGGAGGCGATACGACTGACGGCGGTACCGTGCCTTACCACTTTTCCGAATGGATGTGGTCCTGGATGGACAAATCCTCCTGCCGGATGACTGCGGCCCGGTGATCCGCATGGCCGACGGCCAGATAGCATGGCATCCGGTATCCCTCCGGGGCCTGAATGGTTTTCCGCACATATTCCTCTTCGTCCAGAATCGGAATCCGCAGAGCGCACCCCAGTCCTTCCGCGGTGGCGGCCAGAAGAATGTTCTGAATCAGGCACCATACCGATGCGAAGGCGTTCAGCGAACTGATGTCGTCCGGCTGCATCAGCTCGGCACCGGCCCGGAAAAGCGGAAGAATCAGGCACCGGCTCTGCGAAAGCATTCTGACCTGTTTCGGCAAGGCGTCGTAATACATGGCCTTCTGGCGTTCTGTGGCGCTGTCCCAATGGTCGATGATGCCGGTTTGCACTTCCGCTCCGCGGGCGACGTGGCGCAGCACTTCGGCAATATGCGCCGGATCCCGCAGAATCACCAGATGCCAGTTCCGGGCATGGTCGTGAGAGGGGGCCGCCATGCCCGCTTTCAGAATTCGCATCAAGACCTCATCCGACACGTGCGTCGCGGAGAAATCCCGGACGGTACGACGTTTCCGAACGGTTTCATAAAATTCCATAGTCCAGAGTCCTTTCCCGATATGGTCTCCGATTTCTGTTGTTTTTCGCCGGCGGCGTAATGCCGCAGATTTTCCAGAGTACGCTGCAGACTCCGTTCCAGCTGCGTGATTTCCGTACTGGAAAAAAACGATAATGGATTTCCGACATCCGTTGCGGGACCTCTTCGTAAACCGTTTTCAAGGAGCGGTCTTTCACGGTCATTTTTCCGGTCCTTTTCGTCCGGCTGTCGCTGAAGAAGCTCCCCGGCCGTTTTTTTCCGGCGGGACGGGAATTCTTCCGAAGCGGGGATCAGAGGTTTCGGCGGGCGGCCTGAAGCGTATTGCGCATCAGCATGGCGATGGTCATGGGACCGACACCGCCGGGCACCGGGGTGAGAAGGGAGGCGACCCGGGAGGCCTCTTCGAAATGGACGTCTCCGACGAGGCGATAGCCTCTGGGCGCGGATTCGTCTCTGACGCGGTTGATGCCGACATCGATGACGACGGCGCCGGGTTTGATCATGTCGCCGCGGATGTATTCCGGTTTGCCGATGGCGGCGACGAGAATGTCGGCACGGCGGGTGTGTTCGGCAAGGTCGACGGTGGCGGAATGCACGCAGGTGACGGTGGCGTTGGCGCCTTTGGCTTTCTGCAGGAAAAGGGCGACCAGGGGTTTGCCGACGATATTGGAGCGGCCGACGACGACGACGTGTTTGCCGGCGGGGTCGACGCCGCAGTGTTCGAGAAGCACCAGCACGCCCCTGGGAGTGCAGGGGGCGAAACCACCGGGTTCGCCGATGAGCAGCTTGCCGACGTTGACGGGATGGAAACAGTCCACGTCCTTATTCGGATCGATGGCGGCAATGATGGCGGCTTCATCGATCTGCGGCGGCGGGGGGGATTGAACGAGGATGCCGTGGACGGCGGGATCCGCATTGAGTTCAGCGACGACGGCGAGGACTTCCGCCATGGTGGCGTCGGCACTCAGGACGCGGCGGACGGAATGGATGCCGAGTTCGGCGCATTTCCTGACTTTGGTATTGACGTATACCTGGGACGCGGGATCGTCGCCGATGAGCACGACGGCGAGTCCGGGCTGGATGCCGCGGGCGGCAAGTTCGGCGACTTCGGCGGCGGTGGCGGCGTTGACTTCGGCGGCGATGGCTTTCCCGTCGATGAGGGTGGCAGGCATAAAATGGCTCTCCTGAAGTTCGTTGTTCCGGTGATGCCCGAACGAACCGCGATGGGTTTCTCCGTTTATGGCGGTGCGCGCGCAGGCCATCGTCGTGAATGTTGACAGGCATTCACAGGTAACATAGTGGCGGATTGGAAAAATTCAACGTTTGTACCGGGTTTTTCCCGTTTTCCGGTGCGCATGGAGGCAGGTGAGGGCGGAATTTGTTGCGCAATCAGGTTTGACGAGTTTTGTTTCGGAGGATATTGTAAGGAGAGGAAACATCACTCTTGCGAGGTCGGGCGCTCATGAATGAAAAAATGGTGTTTGACAAGGCGGTGAACCGTCTGGTCGAAGAAGATCCCCGTTACCGGCGGGAGGCGTATTTGCTGGTGTTTGACGGCCTCGGTTGCGCGCTGGTCCGGCTGGGGGAACGACGCCATCTGACCGCAGCCGAACTGGTGGACGGTGTGCTGGAGTTTGCGGTCAGGGAGTACGGGCCGCTGGCCTCCGCTGTGCTGGCGGACTGGGGCGTGCATGGACCGGTCGATATCGGCAGAATCGTTTATAAGTTGATTGATGCAGGGCTGTTGGCGGCTTCTTCCGATGATTCGCCGGAGGATTTCCTGCGGGTGACGAAGTGGTTCCACGGGGAAGCTCCGGCGGCGCCGCCGGCTCCGGGATCCATTCCGAAGATCGACTGAGGAGCTGATGACCGAAGCACCGCGCGGCGGTGGCGGCAGAAGATTCCAGACGGCTTCGCCGGGAATGAAGCGATGCGAAATTCCGGCGGGGCTTTTTTTTAATATTGGAGAAATGGAGAGTCATGCGTTTTTTTCCGGAAGTGCACAGCGGGGTTTTCGACAACGGTCTGAAGTTGTTTGTGGTGGAGCGTCCCGGACAGCCGGCGGCGGAACTGCAGTGCCATGTTCGCACCGGCAGCATTCATGAGGGAGAGGATCTGGGATGCGGGTTGTCGCATTTTCTGGAGCATATGCTTTTTCAGGGGTGCCGGAATTATCCCGGGACCGCGGTGTCCGACCGGATCGGAGCGCTGGGCGGAGAAATCAATGCCTATACCGGATTTGATCACACGGTTTACCATGCCGAAGTACCGGCGCAGGCCGCGGTTGACGCGCTGGACGTGCTGGCGATGATGGTGCGTTATCCGGAATTTCCGGAGGCGCGCTTTGCCGCGGAGCGGGAGGTGATTCTGCGGGAGTGCGAGCTGGGGCGCGACCATCCCGGCCGGAGACTGATGGAACGGCTCTGGAGCGGCGTGTTTTTCCGGCACAACGCGCACTGCCCGATCATCGGGTATCCGGACCGGATCGCCGCCGTCACCCGGGAGATGATGACGGCTTATTACCGGCGGCGCTATGCTCCGGGGCGGGTCTTCTTTCTGGCTGTGGGCGCGGTGGAATTCCAGCGGCTGTATGACGAGCTGGCCGAACGTCTGGCGGACTGGAATCGGGGCATCCTGGCCGAACCGGTGCTGCCGGAGGAACCGGAACAGACGCAGGAGCGAATGACGGATGCGGTATTTTCCGATCCGCTGGCCCGGATCGGTGCGGCGGTGCGGTTGCCTGAAGTCGGACATCCGGACATTCCGGCGCTGGACGTGCTGTGCGGACTGACCGGTATGGGCGACGCTTCGCGGCTGGTGCGACATCTGCGGCAGGAACGGGAACTGGCGGTGGACGTGGAAAGTTTCGGCTACGTACAGCCTTTCGGCGGCGTGTTCGGTGTGACTGCCGACGCTGTGCCGTCCCGGTTGGGAAAACTGGAAAGAGCGTTGCGCCGGGAATTGTCGGATATCCGGCAGCAGGGCTTTTCCCGCGCGGAGGTGGAGCGGGAGAAACGCCAGCAATACGCCGCACAGTTGCGGCTGCTGCAGAGCAACGGGGGGATCGCCGCGACCGTTTCCTCCGGCGTTCATGCCGCCGGATCGCCGCGGATGGCGGAGGCGTATCTGGCCCGGCTTACCGCGCTGGGGGCGGAGGAGGTGAACCGGGTGGCGGCGCAGTATCTTTCGCCGGAACGTTTTTCGTGGGTGCGACAGGCTCCGGAACGGAAGGCGGCGCCGAAGCGGAAACACCCATTGCTGCAGGCGGACCGGATGCCGGAGGAAGGGCGGACGCAGTCCGGGATGCGGACGGTGTATCTGGAGGACCGGAAGCTGCCGCTGATCGATTTGACGCTGGTGCTGCCCGGCGGCGCAATTTTTGAGTCCGGCCGGAACGGGATCACACGGCTTTTGTCCGATCTGCTGAGCGCCGGTTGCAGACGCTGGAACGAAGCGCAGCTGGCCGATCGTCTGGAACGCTGCGGTGCGCAGTGGCGCATTTCCGGCGGGAGAAACTCGCTGATGGTGCAGTTCAATGCCCCGCGTCGTTATTTCCGGAAACTGATGGAGCTGCTGTCATCAATGCTGTCGGAGCCGTTGTTTCCGGAACGGGCGTTGCTTCGGGAACGGAACAATGCGTTGGAGGAATGGCGCAGTCGCCAGGAGCAGCCGCGTTATGCGGCGGACCGGGCCGCCGCCAGACTGCTGTTCGGGGCGCATCCGTATGGAATCGGTGAAGCGGGAACGCCGGAATCACTGGCGGCTTTGACCGCCGAACAGGTGCGGGATTTTTACCGGGGATTGCTGTACCGGCCGCAGATGGTCTGCGCTCTGGGCGGGGATCTTTCGGAAACGGAAGCCCTGGCTTATGCCGGAGAACTGGATGCGGCGCTCCCGACGGCCTCCGTGCCGATGCGGCTGCCCGCGGCGCCCTGTTTCCCGGAAAATGCCGGGTATCGGGAGATTCCGCTGGCGCGGGAACAGACGGTGGTCTGCCGGGCGCTGCCGGGAAGCGATTGTCTCGGGGAGGATCACCTGATGCTGCAGATTCTGCATGATGCGATGAACGGTTTGTCCAGCCGATTGTTCAAAGTGGTACGGGAGGAAAACGCTCTGGCCTACACCACCGGAATGCGGATGTTCAGCGGCTGGCATCCGGGAATGCTGACTCTGTTCGCGGTGACCGCCGCCGAATCCGTGCCGCGGGCGCTGGACCTGCTGCGGCAGGAAACGGAACGAGTGGCCGCCGAAGGGTTGACCCCTGAAGAATTCCGGGAAGCGTGCGCCAGTGTGATTTTTTCCATGGAACGGCTGCATGCCGAAGTGGGGGGACAGCTCCAGAATGCGGCATTGTCGGTATTTTACGGGGAACCGGCCGTACGTTCCCGGCAGGAGATCGAACGATTGCGGACCATGACTCCGGAGGACGTCAATCCGGTTTTGCGGCGTTATCTGTCCGGGACGGCCCAGACCGTCGTGGCCGGTCGGTTGCCCCCGCACTGATCGCGGAGCGGGGGGAGAGGACGGGCGGTTTCTCCGGAAATCCGGAGGGAACAATGCTGCGGTGCGCCTTACGATTGTCGCGCCGCAATCGGGCAGAACAGTCCTCGACCGGTGAGAATCGGCCGGAAACAGGCATTGCAGCGACGGCAGGGGGAAGGCGCATCGTCGCCCTGTCGCCAGCGCTGAATCAGGGCCGGTTCACGGATGAGGGGGCGGCAGAGGGCGATGAAATCGCAGCATTCGTCGCGCAGTAATGCTTCGCACTGGTGCAGCGAGGCGATGCCGCCGACGAGGATTACGGGAATGCGCAGCCGTTTCCGGACGGCCGCCGCGGCATCCTGGTAAAAAGCCGCTTCCGCCGGAGGAATAGAGACGCGGCGGACCGGTGAAAACCGGGCTTCCGGCGCCTGAACGCCTCCGGAAAGTTCCACCGCGTCCAGCCCGATTTCCTGGAGACGGCAGCAGATATCAGCACATTCTTTCCGGGACATGCCGCCGGCGATGAAGTCCTCGCTGTTGATTTTGACCAAGACCGGATAATCCGCGCCGACTTCCCGGCGGACGGCCCGCAGAATCTCTTCCAGAAAACGGGCGCGGTTTTCCGCCGAACCGCCGTATTCATCAGCGCGATGGTTGTAGTATCCTGAGAGAAACTGGCTGATCAGGTAACCGTGCGCCGCATGCAGCTGAACCCCGTCGAAGCCCGCCTCCCGGGCACGCCGGGCGGCCCGGGCGAATCCGGCGGTCAACGCGGCGATTTCCGGAAGCGTCAGTTCCCGGCAGGGAGGCTTCCCGGGTGCGGAAACGAATGGAGAGGGGCCGACGGGTTCCGGCGCGGCGGCATAAAGTCCGGCGTGCGCCAGTTGCAGCAGTACTTTGCCGCCGGCTCGATGAACGGCTTCCACCGGAAGGCGCCAGCTCCGGACCAGCTCATCCCGGTCGATGGCCGTCTGATTGCGGGACGCGCGCCCGGCGGCATCCACAAAGGCGTGCCCGGAAATGACCAGTCCGACACCGCTCCGGGCCAGAGTCTCCCATACCATGGCCAGTGCGGGCGTCGGGCTGCCCTCGGGATCGCCCATGCCCTCATGGGTGGCGGAGCGGACGAAACGGTTGGTGGTGGTCAGGGCGCCGATGGCGGCGGATTGAAAAAGCGATGGTGGATTTTGAGTCATACGCTGGTCTCCTGCAAAAGCGGGCGTTTTTTCTGAAGAGTCAATATAATCCTTACTCATCGGAAAGTACAATGTTTTTGGTGGATTTGATGTCGGTACATGTTGCGTGTCGGGAAATCCGGTGCTATGGTCTGAAGACGCAGAATGAGTGATAGGACAAGGGCGGTTCGGTGAATCAGGGGATGAGTTGGCGGAACGGGAACTGGAAATGCCTGTCTCCGACCTGGGGGCTTCCGGTCGGCTGCGGTGGTTTCTGGCTGGGGATGGCGTTGGACGGATGGCCGTTGTTCTGCCGGATATTACTGGTGATTGCGGGGGGAATGGCCGCCGCCGCTGTTCTGCCGCCGGTATTGCGGAAAGTCCAGCGGGGACATGCCGGAATTAGGGAATGGATCGGGCTGGCGGCGGCGGCGGGGACGCTGTGGTTTCACCCGTTGTTCTGGATTCCTGTGGGAGGCGCCGTTCTGTGCGAATTCCTGCAACGATGTTTCGGCGGGGGATATGGGCGCTGGGCGGCGGCCCTGATAGGGGCTTTCCCACTGACGTGTTGCGCCTGGTATGCCTGGGCATACGAATGGAGCTGGACCGGCACGATGCTGCTGTTCGGCAGCTGGTTCATGATGATACTGGTGGAGGGGGCGAGCCGGTGGCGTCGGGATGCACTGTGGCGTTTTTCGTACTGGTTCTGGTTCTGGACGGCGGTAGCGGCGGCGGCAAGAGCAGGAAGCAGCTGGCGCGGAAAAGGTGTGTTGCCCGCGCCGGAACTGGTGACGGCTCTGGTGGTGGTCTGTCTGGTGATTGCTCTGGCTTCGTGGCGGATGGGCAGGCGGAGTTCCGCCGTGGCCGGGCGCGGCATCCCGCCGGCGGCGCGGGGATTTCTCGCGGGATACGGAATGTTGTCCGTCGTGATTCTGGGGATGGCCTGTTTCCCATGGCTGCGGGGAAGTCGCGGATTCGAGTGGAAAGAAAAACAGTATGAGACCACGGCGGAGACATTCCAGCCTTTCTGTGCGGCGCTGGTGCGCTACTGGCAGGAGTGCGGCGAATGGCCGGAAACGCCGGGAGATTTGCGGCAGATCGGTTTTACTCCGGATCCGTGGGAGGGGCGGCTGCTGGACTTTTTCGTAGACGGAGACGAGTGTCGGTTTCTGGTCCGGATACGCTTTTATCTGGAACCGTTGTCCGGCATGATGACGGCGGAAACAGGCGATCTGGTGCGCTGGCGGATTTGTTCCCCCCGTCCGGTGCTCCGGGAATGGACCACCCGCGTCGGGGATGCTGCTGCGGAGATCGAGAGCGGGGGGAAAGCCGGGAAAGACGACCCGGATGGCTTGACACGGCGGGGGGATGTGCTATAGTAAGGTTCTACCCCGTGAGACGCGGCGCCGGGAACGGTTTGAAACGGCGCCGGAATTCGGGATGCCGGAACGGTTTTCCAAGAAAAAAGATGTTTTTTTGAAAACCCGGACTTGCAAACGGATGGGGAGAGTTTATATTAAAGGCCTGTTCGCATGGGTGAAATGCGGATGGTTTATGCTCGGGTGGCGGAATTGGCAGACGCGTATGGTTGAGG